>CAMVJI010000158.1 GCA_947167765.1 uncultured Butyrivibrio sp.
CTACTGCCAGTTCTACTCCCTTACCAAGGTTACCATAACCAAGGATACCAATTCTGATACTCATTTCTTTTGCCTCCTATAAAAAATAAATCACGTACAATTAAAATGTATTATACAATCATTTATCCTGCTGTGCTATCTATTTTTTTGATGTTTTCTGCCTAAAAATAGTCAGATTATGCGAATTTGTTTTTTCGAATTTAGGATTATGTTATACTGATTAATATAAAGAAAAGGGGGATCTGCTTATGCTAAGTGAATATCAAAAAATACCTGCATCAATGAATTCAAATGTTGCTCTTAAGATCATTCCCGGGCACTACGCTACCACCCATTCTCACATCACAAACTACATGGAAATTGGCACACTTAAGACCAGATGTAATGAAGCTCATGGCGTGGCCAGTGCTCTGGCAATGCACTACACTTTCGGAACTCCAGTTGATACCATTTTGTGCGCTGACGGAACTGAAGTTATAGGAACTTACCTTGCAGAAGAACTTACCAAGGCCGGAGTCCTTAACACCAACGCTCACAAGACGATCTACGTTCTTGCACCTGAATATGCGCCTAACGGACAGATAATCTTCAGGGACAATCTCCAACTTGCCATCAGAGGTAAAAACGTACTGATCCTCATGGGCTCTCTTGCAACAGGTCTTACCCTGGAAGGCCTCATGGACGGTGTCCGCTACTACGGCGCTACTGTTTCCGGAGCATGTGCTATTTTTAGTGCTGTAAAAGAAGTTGAAGGAATCCCTGTTTTATCTGTATTCCATCCAGAAGATATTCCAAATTACCACTCCTATGCTCCATCAGAGTGTCCTCTCTGCAAAGCAGGACAGCCAATAGATGCCCTTGTAAACAGCTTTGGATATAGCATCTTAAGATAACTGGTGCTTTCTTCTATATTCTCTTGGCGGGCATCCATATCTCTCTGCAAACTTCTTGTAGAAGTATGCGCTGTTTTCATAACCAATGTTTTCTATTATCCGCTCTGTGGTAAGAGTGGTGTTCTCTAAATAATAAGCAGCTTGCTGCAGCTTCCTTTGCTGCAGGAGCTGCTTAAAATTATTACCGGTGTTATTTTTTAATAGTCTGCTAAGATGGGCTGTGGTGTAGCCTGTCTTCTTTGCAAGTTCCTCAAGACTTCCATCCTTATAGTTGTGATCTATATATTCAAGAGCTGCTATGGTGATATTCTGTCCCTTTGATCTCATATCTTTTAGCGTATCTGCAGAAAGAGCTGCAAGATTCATAAGGAGAAGGTCCATGGTGCCATTTACCACCTGGTTCATGTCGTTTGGGTGGACTGTCAGTGTCCAGATGAGGTTCTCCATAAGGTTCTCTACAGCTATGACTCCCTTGGCGTGGTATAGTAGAAAGTCGCTGTACCTGTTCTTTTCTGAAAGGGAAGCTATGATAAAGTCCCTCAGGATATTCTCCCTGTCATAAGAGACGCTGCTTCGGGAAAAGAACTCTGGCAGGATTATAATGTTCATGGCCAGGTCATCTTTGCTGCATGGCAGGATTTCATGCCTTGCGTGGCGGTTCATAAGTAAAATATCACCTGTTTTTAATTCGATTGTATCCCCATCCTTGATCCTGGTGGTAAGACTCCCCTGGAGCATGACCAGCATCTCTATATAGTTATGTCTGTGTTCAGGAAAGTAAGCAAATCTTGTGTGGGGTCTGATGGCAATAAACTTACCCTTCTCAAGAAGCTTTGCTGAGTCCACAACAAACTCATCCTCTGATGTGTAAAGCTCCTTGGAAATAGCTGCATTTCCTGCTATGATCTTCTCTTCTTCCTCTGTGATCTTGTAGATATGGTCAAGGATTTCTTTTCGCATAAATACTCCGAATAAAAATATCAAATAAAGTTCTATTTTGGATAAGGTTTCGTTCTAGAAGGTCCCACTGATGTCCTATATTATAACATGATATAAGGGGTGTTACAGCATTACATTACAAATATCAGATGAGGTATAGCAATGAACAGATATTATCTGGCAATTGACATCGGCGCTTCCAGCGGAAGACACATCATTGGATGGGTCCAGGATGGAAAGATGCTTCTAAAAGAGATCCACCGCTTTGAAAACAGACAGCGGGAGGAAAACGGACATCTTGTGTGGGACATGGACAATCTCTGGAACGGGATCATTGATGGTCTTAAGGCCTGCAAGAAAGAAAACATGATCCCTGAAACTGTGGGAATCGACACCTGGGGCGTTGACTACGTTCTCCTTGATAAAGACGGAAACATGGTGGGAGACGCGGTAGCTTACAGGGATAACAGAACAGCTGATATGGATAAAGAGCTGATAAAGTACATGTCTGAAGAGGATCTCTACAAGAGAACCGGAATACAGAAACAGCCTTTTAATACAATCTATCAGCTCCTTGCTCTAAAGAAAGAAAACCCGGGGCAGCTTGAAAAGGCAGACAGCCTTCTCATGATCCCTGACTACTTTAACTACAGGCTCACAGGAGTAAAAAAACAGGAATACACCAATGCCACAACTTCCAACCTTGTAAATGCAGAAGGGAAAGAGTGGGATATGGAGATCATAGAAAAACTTGGTCTTCCAAAAAAGCTCTTTGGAAAGCTTAGTTTACCAGGAACCACTGTTGGCACTTTTAGCAACGAGATTTCTGAGCTTGTTGGTTTTAAATCAACTGTTATCTTACCTGCAACTCACGACACTGGCTCAGCCTTCCTTGCTGTTCCTGCCAGGGATGAGACGAGCGTATATCTATCCAGCGGAACCTGGAGTCTTCTGGGCGTTGAGAATGCGGCTCCGATAACAAGCGATATCGCTAAAAGAGAGAATCTCACCAACGAGGGAGGAGCCTTCTACCGCTACAGATTTTTAAAGAACATCATGGGACTTTGGATCATCCAGTCCATAAGGCGAGAACTGAACGGAAGCGAATATGTTGAGGGCAAAAAGAGTAAATACGCTACAGGAAGGGCCTACAGCTTCCCGGATCTTATAGATGAGGCTAAGAAATGCTCTGATTTTGAGACTGTACTTGATGTAAATGACAGCTCTTTTCTCTCACCTGACAGCATGATCGATGCCATAAAAGATTACTGCAGGGCAAATGGACAGAATGTTCCTGAAAGCGTCGGACAGATCATGCAGAGCGTATATCTTGGACTGTCCAGGTGCTACGCTGACACCATAAAAGAGATTGAAAACATCACTGGCAAAAAGATCACCGGTATCAACATTATCGGAGGCGGATGCCAGGATTCATACCTTAATGAACTTACTGCAAAGGCCACTTCCCTTCCAGTATATGCTGGTCCTATAGAGGGTACAGCCATAGGAAACCTTGTTATTCAAATGATAACAGCTGGTATATTTAAAGACCTTGCAGACGCACGAAACTGTATCTTTGAAAGTTTTGATATAAAGACATTTTAAAAGTTTAATTGATTGGAGGATTACAAAATGAGTTACGAACAGGCAAAAGAAAAGTACAAAAGTATTGGAATTGACACCGAGGCAGCCATCGAAAAGCTTAAGGACGTGCAGATTGCACTTCACTGCTGGCAGGGCGACGATGTAAGAGGCTTTGACACAGATCCAAACAAGCCCCTTACAGGCGGTATCCAGACAACAGGAAACTACCCTGGAAGAGCAAGAACTCCAGAGGAACTCATGGCTGATATCGATGAGGTTTTAAAGCTCATCCCTGGTAAGGCCAAGATGAACCTTCATGCCAGCTATGCTATTTTTGATGATGAAAACGGCGGCTGGGTTGACAGAGATAAGCTTGAGCCCAAGCATTTCAAGAAATGGGTTGATTTCTGCAAGGAGAGAGGCCTTGGATGCGACTTTAACCCAACATTCTTCTCTCACCCAAAATGCGATCCACTTACCCTTGCTTCACCTGATGAGGAAACAAGAAAGTTCTGGATCGATCACGGAAAGGCATGTATCAGGATTTCTCAGTATCTTGCTGAAAAACTTGGCCAGACCTGCGTTATGAACATCTGGACAGGTGATGGATTTAAGGATGTTCCTGCTGACAGAAAGGGTCCTCGTGACAGATACAAAGATTCTATCGAGCAGATCCTCTCTGAACCTTTCGACTTTAATAAGGTTAAGCCCTGTGTAGAGTCCAAGGTATTTGGTATTGGCGTTGAGTCCTACACAGTAGGAAGCGCTGAGTTTACTCTCACTTTTGCTGCAACACATATGGACAAGTGCATTCCTCTTATGGACAACGGTCACTACCACCCAACAGAGGTTGTGAGCGACAAGATCCCTGCACTTTTATCCTTCTTCCCTAACATCGCTCTTCACATCACAAGGCCTGTACGCTGGGATTCTGACCATGTTGTACTGTTTGATGATGAGACAAAAGAGATTGCGAAGGAGATAGTTCGTTGCGGCGGCCTTGAAGGCTCTGTATTTATGGCACTTGATTACTTTGATGCTTCCATCAACAGGATTGGCGCATGGGTGACAGGATACAGAAACACTCAGAAAGCTCTTTTAAATGCACTTCTCACACCAAACGCAGACCTTAAAAAGCTTCAGGATAGTCAGAACTTCACAAAGCTTCTTGTAAGCCAGGAAGAACTTAAGACAATGCCATTTGGCGATGTTTGGAATGAGTTCTGCAAGCGCGCCGGGGCTCCTTGCGATGGAGAGTGGTTTGCAGAAGTTGAAAGATATGAGAAAGATGTGCTCTCAAAGAGAGTATGATTACTTCAATAATATGAGGAGATTTTAGAAATGAAAGTTTTAGACGCTGAATTTACACAAGGATTTATCCGCATGGCAAACGACGGATGGGAGCAGGGCTGGCACGAAAGAAACGGCGGAAACCTGTCCTACAGGATGAAACCTGAAGAAGTAGATATGGTAAGGGATGACCTTAAGGCAAGGGACTGGCAGCCAATTGGCACTACCGTTCCTGATCTTGCCGGAGAGTTCTTTATGGTTACAGGTTCTGGAAAGTTTTTCAGGAATGTGATCATCAAGCCAGAGGACAGCTTCTGCATCATCGAAGTTGATGAAAAGGGTGAAAATTACCGCATCATGTGGGGCCTTGTAAATGGCGGAAGACCTACATCTGAGCTTCCAAGCCACCTTATGAACCACGAGGTAAAAAAGCGCGTAACTGGCGGAAAATACCGCGTTATCTATCACGCACACCCAGCAAACACTATTGCTCTTACCTTTGTTCTTCCACTTACAGACGAGGCTTTCACAAGAGAGCTCTGGGAGATGGCAACTGAGTGCCCTGTTGTATTCCCTGACGGAATCGGCGTTGTGCCCTGGATGGTTCCAGGCGGCCGAGAGATCGCCGTTGAGACCAGCAAGCTCATGGAAAAATATGACGTTGCGATCTGGGCTCACCACGGAATGTTCGCTGCAGGCGAGGACTTCGATCTGACCTTCGGACTTATGCACACAGTTGAAAAGTCCGCTGAGATCCTGGTTAAGACTCTTTCCATGACAGGAACAAAGAGACAGACCATCACTCCTACAGATTTCAG
>CAMVJI010000159.1 GCA_947167765.1 uncultured Butyrivibrio sp.
TGTAAATGTGATAAAAACATTACATTAAGCGATTAACCATTTTTCACTATACAGAAAAAAGAGCTCTTTTGCAAGAGCTCTTTGCCATTTAAAAGTATTGATTTTCTTAGATAGTATATGTTGCTATGTAGTCAACATCATCTGGTGTGCTGATCTGTGGGTCTTCCACTGTGAGCACTGGATCACGCAGCTCTGTTGTCATCTGGGTTTCAAAATTATAAAGAGCAATTCCTAGATCGATCTTCTGAAGGTCATAATCCGGAGTTAAAAATCCCTTGTCATGCTTCTCATAAAAGTGAGCCTTTTTGCCATCAACAACAATCCTCCATGGCTGCTTGTTTACCGCAGATGGAGCAAATCTTACTGCTTCAAGGTCATCAAATAATCCATTCTCCTTGGCATACTGCTCATTCATAGGAGTACTAAAGTCCCTAACATAAAAGAGCTCTTCAAACTTAAGTCTGGTGTCAGCTTTAACACCCTTTCTCATAAGTGTCTCTTTAATAGCCATCTTTTTTGCTGTTACTCCAAGAGGACTCATACATGGCATAAACTCGCCTTCGGCAAGATCAGACGCTGTCTCAAACTTATCTCTTGGCATTGTTCCACCGATCCATACTGTTCCAAGACCAAGCTCATGAGCCTTCATAAGGAGCTTCTGGAAAGAGTATCCATAAGCCTCTTCCACATGGTCTTCCTTGGAGCAAACAGCACTTACATAGCACTTCTCGCCGCTAAGAACAGGGCTTGATAAGTCATTCTTTTCCCTATCAAGGAATTCAAATCTTATGCTCTTTGCACCATAGGGATTTGTTATCTCTTTTGCAAAGATCTTAAGGTCCTCTAAAACTTCAGGGCTAACCCCATTTCCATCGAAAGTTCTTACGCTTCTTCTTGTCTTTACAAGATCTATAAAACTACTCATTTCAACCACCCTTCATTTAGTATATTGCACAATTTAATTGTTTGCAATTCCTATTATAACTATTTACGCCGATAATGCAACCCTTCTTGGGATCACATAAGGGTCTCCTGTTGAAGGTCACAGAATATCAATATATTCACCATTAAGCGCCTTGTTCATGCTTCGAACTGCGCAGAACTTGCCGCACATGCTGCAGGTGTCGCTGTGGTCGTCCTCTGGAGCTCTGCTATCCCTTATAACTTTAGCTGTTTCAGGGTCAAGAGCTTCAAGCCACTGAGCATCCCAGTCAAGGTTTCTCCTTGCCTTGGCCATGCGGTCATCCTGATCTCTTGCCCCAGGTATGCCCTTTGCGATGTCTGCCGCATGAGCTGCTATCTTACTTGCTATTATTCCCTGATGCACATCATCTACATTCGGAAGAGCCAGATGCTCTGCAGGTGTTACGTAGCACAAAAAAGCTGCTCCTGCCGCCGCTGCGATCGCTCCGCCTATAGCTGCTGTTATATGGTCATAGCCAGGAGCTATATCTGTTACAAGAGGTCCAAGGACATAGAAAGGCGCTCCCTTACAGATTGTCTGCTGGATCTTCATATTTGCTTCGATCTGGTCCATTGGAACATGTCCAGGTCCTTCAACCATCACCTGTACGTCTTTTGCCCAGGCTCTCTCAGTAAGTTCTCCAAGCCTTATGAGCTCTTCTATCTGGCATCTGTCGGTAGCATCCGCAAGGCATCCTGGCCTGCAGGCATCTCCAAGGCTTATGGTCACGTCGTGCTCTCTGCAGATTTCAAGGATCTCATCATAGTACTCATAAAAAGGATTCTCCTGCCCTGTCATGGACATCCATGCAAACACAAGACTTCCTCCACGGCTTACTATGTTCATTTCTCTTTTGCCCTTTTTGATCTGCTCAATGGTATTCTTGCTGATACCGCAGTGAAGGGTCACAAAGTCAACACCATCCTCTGCATGGAGCCTTACTACGTCGATAAAATCCTTTGCAGTAAGGGTTGCCAGATCTCTTTTGTAATGGATAACAGAATCGTAAATTGGCACAGTACCTATCATGGCTGGACAGCTGCTGCAGAGCTTTCTCCTGAAAGGCTGTGTGTCCCCATGGCTTGAAAGGTCCATTATGGCCTCTGCTCCCATATTGACTGCAGTCATAACTTTTTCCATCTCAACATCAAGGTCCTTGCAGTCGCGGCTCACCCCAAGATTTACGTTTATCTTGGTCTTTAACATACTGCCAACACCATTTGGATCAATCCCCTTGTGGGCTGGGTTTGCAGGTATTACAATCTTTCCCTCTGCCACCATCTGTCTGATAAACTCGGTGTCTCTGTTTTCTTTTTTTGCTACTACTTCCATTTCAGGAGTCACAATGCCTTTTCTGGCAGCCTCCATCTGTGTGCTGTAAGGTCTTTTATTTGCTGTTTCTAAACTCATATACTCTCTCCGTCTTATTTATATAATACATGCCACAAAGGTCCGTGGCCCTTTCCGAGGTCCAGATCTTCTTTGATGGATCTTAAAAGATAGTCCTTCCCCATGCTGATGCTGTCCTCCATCTCATATCCCAAAGCAAGAAATGATGCTATAGCGCTTGATAGTGTGCAGCCAGTTCCGTGAGTATTGGGGTTGTCTACCCTCTCCGAATCAAACCATCTGATAACGCCATTTCTATCAGCCAGGACGTCACTTGAATGGATGTCCGACAGCATATGTCCACCCTTTATAAGGACGCTGCAGCCAAATCTTTCTGATATCTCTTTTGCCCCATCTTCCATGTCCTTTTGGTTTGCTATGGTCCTGCCATCAAGCAGCACTTCCGCCTCAGGTATATTAGGAGTCAAAAGATCTGCAAGCGGCATGAGCTTTTTTAAAAGAGCATCAATTGACTCGTCCTCTAAAAGCCTTGCGCCGCTGGTGGCAACCATCACAGGGTCAAGAACAATTCTTTTCGCCTTGTAAAAAAGGAGTCTGTCTGCGATCACCTCTATAAGGTTGCTGCCTGAGGTCATTCCTATCTTTACAGCATCCGGATAGATGTCGGAAAACACCATGTCCAGCTGGTCCGCCAAAACACTGGGGCTGACCTTTTGAATGCTCCTTACTCCTGTGGTGTTCTGGGCAGTTATAGCTGTAATGGCGCTCATACCATAGACGCCGCACCCGTGCATGGTCTTAAGATCAGCCTGAATTCCAGCTCCGCCACTACTATCACTTCCTGCAATTGTGAGCGCTGCCTGTTTTTTCATCCCTTTACTTTTCCTTCTTTTACCATATTCTGAAGAACTTCAAGAGTGTGGTTTGCCTTAAGGATCGTAATGAGGACTGCTGCGATCACAGTTCCTCCAATGGTGCTTACAAGGAACGGAACAATGTACACGAAAAGAGCTACCTCTTTTCCCATTACAAATGCAGCAACAGGGTATGCCAGGAGACCTCCAAGGATTCCGGTTCCAATGACCTCTGCGATGTATGTAAGGGTGAGCTTTCCTGTGTGCTTATAAACAAGCCCGCAGCAAAGAGCTCCGATCATGCTTCCCGGAAAGGCAAGAAGTGTCCCTGTTCCAAGTATGTTTCTGATAAGTGATGTGCAAAAAGCAATTCCGACACCGTACCATGGTCCTAAAAATACTGCCGCAAGAACGTTTACCATGTGCTGGATTGGAAAGCACTTTGATCCCCCAACAGGGATTGAGAATGTTGACAGTACAACTGCCAGTGCAACGAACATTCCTGATAAAACAAGCTTTACTACTGATTCTCTTTTCATCCTAAAATCTCCTCCTTGGCCTTTTTATTAAGGCGCATTGTATTTTCTTTTATATCTAAAGCACCAAAGATGCCTGATATCACTGCAATTCCGGACAGTCCAAGGCCTTTTAGTTTATGGACGTTGTCGTAGTTGATACCGCCTATAGCAACCACCGGGATAGGAACGTTATTCGTTATCTCTTTGTACATATCAAGGGTGGTGATTTTTGATGCATCCATCTTGGTGGCAGATCCAAAAGCTGCTCCAACTCCAAGATAATCAGCCCCCTGCTCATAGGCTCTTTTTGCCTCCTCAAGGTTATGGGCGGTTGCACCTATTATGTAGTCATCACCAAGAGTCTTTCTGGCTTCTTCTATGGAGCCATCGGAAAGCCCAAGGTGTACGCCTGATGCATGGACCGCCTTACAGACAATAACGCTGTCGTTGATGATAAGTGGGATATCGTATTTTCTGCATATGGCATTTATGCTTGTTGCAGTCTTTATGTATTCTTCTGTAGTCACTTCCTTTTCCCGCAGCTGCACCATGGTTGCACCCCCAAGGATTGCCTGTTCAACTGCGCTTTCAAGGGTGATTCCTTCCCCAAGGCAATCTCTGTTTGTTATGGCATAAAGAAATGTATCCGCAAGGCTAAGGCGCTTCCTGCTGCAAAGTCGAGTCGTACTAAGCTCATCTATGAACGTATTTTTAAAAGACATGGTTCCCAATCTTTTTTCTTTTTGACAGATAATATCTGCCCGCCTTGCTGCCGCATTATAGGTAGCTACTGCAGTTTTGATGGCATCAAGATAGCTTTCCGCCTTACCCTCTTTTTTTGCGCCGCCTAAATATGCACCTATCACGGCGCTGAGCATGCAGCCAGCCCCGGTAAAGAGCTTTTGCATGGGGCTTCCGCCAGGAAGCTCTGTGAAGCTATCAGATGCTGCATCTGCGATCAGGGTCTCTTCGCCAGTTGTCACGATAATTGAACCAGTTATCTTGGAAAGGGTAAGGAGTTTTTCTTTTGAGATAGATGTCTTCCCACTTTCCACCCCTGTAAAGCTCTGCGTGTTTTCAGATGATTGTCCGGTCATACCTTTTGCATCTTCGGTTCTTGGATTTCTCTCCAATATTGATAGAAGTTGCTCTATCTCCGAAGCATTGCCTCTGATGCAGGTAAAATGAACTTCCTTAAGAAGTGTCTTTAGCATGTCCCTTCTAAAGTCCGTTGCTCCGGCGCCAACCGGGTCAAGGACAATGGGGATATTTAGTTCGTTAGCTCTTTTCCCAGATGATAGAAACACCTCAAGGCGCGAAGGTGACGGCGTACCAGTGTTGATAACAAGGGCATCTGAGCGCTGCGTTATCTGGGCGCACTCAGCTTTGGCATCTCCTCCTATCGCAACGCCGCCAACAGCCAGAACAGCATTTACCACGCTTTCAGCGGTTATGTAATTATTTAAAATGTGTATCTGCGGGTGAATACCCCAAAGATTTCCAGTCATGTATATGTCTTGCTTTGATCATGACTGAGAGACTATCACGTGATTTTGCCAGATGGCCTTACTTTTTTCGTAATAAAAAAGCGCCATCTGATCCGATGACGCTTATCTTAAAATCATTAGCATATGGCGAAGCGCTTCCTACGCGCGAAATCCACCATGTGTCGACAATTCCTACGTTGGCATTATCCAAATCAGGTATAGGGTCGTGCCAAAAGCACCTCTCAGCCGTTATCAGCTCCCCTTGTCTTGTATTTTGTTGTGTATGTAAGCACTTCTGCCTACAGTTTTAAAATATAGCATGCATCCATC
>CAMVJI010000160.1 GCA_947167765.1 uncultured Butyrivibrio sp.
TGTTCTGGAACTGTGAACGCTCATTCTGGCAGGCAACTACTACTCCTGTAGGAATGTGTGTGATCCTGACAGCAGATGATGTCTTGTTGATGTGCTGTCCACCAGCACCACTTGATCTGTAGGTGTCGATCCTGAGGTCATCAGGATTGATCTCGATGTCGATATCCTCTTCAATATCTGGCATTACGTCGCAGGATACGAAAGATGTCTGACGCTTAGCCTGCGCGTTAAATGGGCTGATACGAACAAGTCTGTGAACGCCATGCTCTGACTTTAAAAGGCCATAGGCGTTAGTTCCTGAAATCTGGAATGCAACTGACTTGATGCCAGCTTCATCGCCGTCAAGAAGGTCTAAGGTCTCAATTGAAAATCCCTTCCTCTCTGCCCATCTTGTGTACATACGATAAAGCATGCTTGCCCAGTCGCAAGCCTCTGTTCCGCCTGCGCCTGCATTGAGACGAAGGATAACATCGTTCTTGTCATAAGGTCCGTTAAGAAGATTGCTGATACGGATATTCTCAAGTTTGTTCTCAAACTCATCAAGCTCTGATCTTATTTCAGCAGCCATATCCTCATCGTCTACGCCTTCTGCGTTCTGCATATCGATGAGATCGATGATGTCGTTGTACTGGTTGTTGAGAGTTTCAATATCCGCAACCAGGTCCTGCATATTTTTAAGGTCTTTGGTCTTTTTGTTGGCCTTCTCTGCATTGTCCCAAAAACCTGGCTCCTCCATTTCACGGGAGAGCTCTTCAATTATCTTTTTCTTAGAATCAAGGTCAAGGGATGCAGTAACCTCTTCAAGGGTACCCTTAAGGCCCTGGATCTCAACCTTCATCTGATCTAAAACTACCATTATATTCTCCTTACTAAAACACGCTATACGGATTGCTCCGCTTTGCTCTCGCAATCCTTCGTACATTCGTAATTCGCACTATCGTGCTACTTACTCATGTACGTTATGTCATTTCACATAATCAGCTCATTGTGCAAGCACATCGCTGATTATGCACATTCCATTTATCGTCATACCTTACCGTGGCAGTTCTTGAACTTCTTGCCGCTTCCGCATGGGCATGGATCGTTAGGATAAACCTTGGCCTCAACTCTCTTTATAGGAGCCTTGGCTACGCTGTCATCCTTGTTGGTTCCAGTAACCTTGGCAACCTGCTCACGCTCAACTCTCTCTTCAATGTGCACATGGAAAAGAAGTCTTACTGTATCCTCTTCGATGTTCCTTGTCATGTCATCGAACATCTCATAACCTTCAAGCTTGTACTCAAGCTTAGGATCTCTCTGACCGTAAGCCTGAAGTCCGATACCCTGACGGAGCTGATCCATATCGTCGATGTGATCCATCCACTTTCTGTCGATAACCTTAAGAAGGATGACACGCTCGATCTCACGGATTGTCTCTGGCTCTGGGAACTCAGCCTCTTTAGCCTCGTAGAGCTTGACTGCTTCTTCCTTGAGCTGCTGCTTGATACCTGACTTGGTGAGGTTTTCGATCCTGCCTCTGGTGATCTTCTTAAGAGGTACTGTAGGAAGAAGGATTTCATTGAGCTCAGCAAGATTCCAGTTGTCAGAGTTACTCTCTTCTCCGATAACTGTGTCAACTGAAGACTCAACTATATCAGTGATCATCTTGTAGATGGAATCACGCATTGACTCGCCGTTAAGAACTCTCTTACGCTCTGCGTAGATGATCTCTCTCTGTTCGTTGTTGACCTGGTCATACTCAAGCAGGTTCTTACGGATTGCATAGTTGTTGGACTCAATCTTCTTCTGAGCTGATTCAATAGCTCTTGAAAGAGATGAGTGCTCAATTTCCTGTCCCTCAGGAATATGAAGTGCATTGAACATGGAGATAAGCCTCTCTGAACCAAAGAGTCTCATGAGGTTATCTTCAAGTGATAAGTAGAACTTGGATTCACCAGGATCTCCCTGACGACCGGAACGACCACGGAGCTGATTGTCGATACGTCTACTCTCATGTCTCTCAGTACCGATGATCTTAAGACCGCCAGCTTCTCTTGCCTCGTCGTCAAGCTTGATATCAGTACCACGACCAGCCATGTTGGTGGCGATGGTTACAGCGCCGTGTCTTCCTGCCTCTGCTACGATCTCAGCTTCCATCTCATGGAACTTGGCATTGAGGACCTGATGCTGGATGTTTCTCTTTCTGAGCATCCTTGAAAGCTCTTCAGATGCCTCGATAGTGATAGTACCTACAAGAACAGGCTGTCCCTTTGCATGCGCTGCCTCAACAGCATCACAGATGGCATTCAGCTTTTCTTTTCTTGTCTTGTAAACAGCATCCTGAAGGTCCTTACGGATTACAGGCTTATTGGTAGGAATGGTGATAACATCCATTCCGTAGATCTCTCTAAACTCCTGCTCCTCAGTAAGGGCAGTACCTGTCATACCACACTTCTTGTCGAACTTGTTAAAGAAGTTCTGGAAGGTGATAGTTGCAAGGGTCTTACTTTCTCTTTTAACCTTAACGTGTTCCTTGGCCTCGATAGCCTGGTGAAGACCGTCTGAATATCTACGACCTGGCATTACACGACCTGTGAACTCGTCGACGATAAGTACCTCATCATCCTTAACGATGTAGTCGTGGTCCTTCTGCATAAGGTTGTTGGCACGAAGAGCCAGGATTATGTTGTGCTGGATTTCAAGGTTCTCAGGATCAGCAAGGTTCTCTATTCGGAAAAATCTCTCAACCTTGGCAACACCCTGCTCTGTAAGGTTGACGATCTTGTCCTTTTCATTGACGATGAAGTCTCCAGTCTCTTCTCGCTCTACACCCATGATGGCATCCATCTTGGTGAGCTCTTCCATGTCCTCACCCCTTGTCATCTGCTTGGCAAGGATATCGCAGGCTTCGTAAAGCTTGGTGGACTTGTCTGACTGACCTGAAATGATAAGAGGTGTTCTTGCTTCGTCGATAAGGATTGAGTCTACCTCGTCGATGATGCAGTAGTTAAGGCCTCTTAAAACGCACTGTTCCTTGTAGATAGCCATGTTATCACGAAGGTAATCAAATCCCAGCTCGTTATTTGTAACATAAGTAATGTCACAGTTGTAAGCTGCTCTTCTCTCATCAGAATTCATACTGTTAAGAACGCAGCCAACCTTAAGGCCAAGGAACTCATGGATCTGGCCCATCTGGTCCGCGTCACGCTTAGCCAGGTAATCGTTGACAGTAACAACGTGTACACCCTTACCTGCAAGGGCATTTAAGTATGAAGGAAGTGTAGCCACAAGGGTCTTACCTTCACCAGTTCTCATCTCAGCGATACGACCCTGATGGAGGATGATTCCACCAATGAGCTGTACTCTGAAGTGCTCCATTCCAAGGACTCTTTTGCCAGCCTCTCTGACTACAGCGTATGCTTCTGGCAATATGTCGTCTAAGGTCTCACCCTCAGAGAGCCTTTTCTTGAACTCCTCTGTCTTAGCTCTGAGCTCCTCGTCAGAAAGAGCCTGCATCTGCTCTCTCATGCTCTCAATAGTATCAACTGTACTCTTGATACGGCGAAGTTCCCTCTCTGAATGTGTTCCTATGATCTTGTCAATAATACTCATCTTATTTCTCCTAAAAAAGGGCAAACTTCACCCTTTATAATTAGCAAAATACCAAAGCACATTGTAGCAGATTTGGCGGGTATTTTCAAGGAACGCATTATACTGTAGACAAAGTACCTCCAATCCATAACCGCCTCTTGAATTGTAAGTCTGACCAGATGAATATCAATAGCCTTTCGCGGCATATCCTCGCAGACCGCAACAAGACACGGGGACGGTTCTTTTGTCTTATCCTATGCGGCCTGCTGCGGTATTCCACGTTGCTATTGACATTCATCCGGTCAAACTTTTTTAGTGATCAAGCGGCCATGGATAGGGTGTTGTAGGCAGTGAATTGGATTACCACATGCGTTTTGGTTGCGCTTATGCACTATGGATGCACAGTGTCTTCTGCATCGCGATATATCGTGCTGTGACCATCGCCACAGAGTCAATATAATACCATTGTCAGCTTTATCTTCTGCAGGTATTATGGTTTTGCGAAAGTATCGCCTGATATTTTAACAAATCTAATACCCACGACTCTTACATCGCTGACGGGTATGAATTTCACGTTGTGGTTTTGTTTAAACCCCAAAAATTAGCGCAAAAAATCTAATACCAGTATCCACATACCCTTTCGATGGTATTAAAAGTGCCCTGATTCTTTTCTTCAAGACCAGAAAAAGCTAGGACCAGTAATAAGGAAATCAATTGAAGGTATTAGATTGGCCAAAACCCACTTTTGAATAACGCTTTTGAGCGCCGCATGTGGTCCCAAAAATGCCAGATTTTTTGATTACGGACTATAGCATAGAAAAATGCTCTATAGTAGGTTATTATTTCCCGCTAAAAGCCTCAAAAAAATCCAATTTCAGACTAGAAACCGCTTTCAGAGCCTACAGTCCGTAACTTTCCTTCCGGATCCAGTGGAATAATTCCTTGAAAAAAACCGTTTTACGGACTGTATGCTCAAAAAACCGCTATAGTCCGTAATGCAATCTAATAACAATTGATATTGGCCGTCATTTTACGGACTTAGACAAGGAAATAAACCATCAAGTCTGATTCCACTGAATAGCGCCACTTAATCAACGACTTGTCGCCCCATGGTAGAATCTACTCCAGAAAATACCTTACTCACATCAAAAGCAAATATCCCCCAGAAGTGCCATAACCCGCGCGAGAAACCAACATCACCTTAGCCCGCACCTTCATCATCCCCCGCTTGATTACCCAAAAACGTCCACCGGAAATTGGTCAAGTGGACCATGGAATACCGCAGCAGATACGGCCGGGGGGGGAACCGGTTAAATTACCGGAAACACCAAGTATCTGCGAGGATATGCCGTGAAAGCCACTTGGGCGATTTCCGGTGGATGTTATAATACCAGGAGCGGGGATGAACTGTGGCGCGTAACGTAGTGCTTTGCCTGTAATTTAAAAGGAGCCTTAAGTAAGGCTCCTTTCGTGTTATATGGAAATTTAATTTGTATATCAGTATTTCTGTGCCTGCTCTTCGCCGTTCATGACTCTGATAGCGCCCTGTGCAAGAGCAAGAAGCTCGTCTTCACCAGGATATACAGTAACTGGGGCTATCCAGTCTACTCTGTCCTTGATGGCATCAGTGATGACCTGGCCATAAGCAATTCCGCCTGTAAGGATGATCTGGTCAACCTTGCCCTTAAGGACTGTAGCGCATGCACCGATGTTCTTGCAGATCTGGTAGATGAAAGCATCCCTTACAAGAATAGCCTTCTCGTTGCCATCTTCGCACATCTTGTTAACTTCTCTCATGTCGTTGGTTCCAAGGTATGCGTTAAGTCCGCCGTAGCCAACGATCTTCTTTTTCA
>CAMVJI010000161.1 GCA_947167765.1 uncultured Butyrivibrio sp.
ACTCCAAACATAAGATTCATCTGTCTGCATACTGTTGGATTGGTGGTGCAGGCAACGATCTGGCAATTGGGCTTGTACATTGAAACCATGCTTGCTGTAAATCCTGACATAGTTACAGTAAGGATAGCATCAGCATTCACCTCTGCTGCGATATTACATGTAGCATGTGAAATAGCTGTAGTATCGTCGCTTGGCGCGTAGTCTCTCTTTTTAAGTCTTCCGATATAATCTATATCTGCTTCAGTTCTTTCTGCTATCTTTGCCATGGTCTTAAGTGCTTCGATAGGATAATCTCCAGCAGCTGTTTCGCCAGAAAGCATGATAGCTGTTGTTCCGTCATAGATAGCGTTGGCAACGTCTGTAACCTCCGCTCTTGTTGGTCTTGGATGATGGATCATGGAATCCAGCATCTGAGTTGCAGTGATAACATACTTACCAGCTGCTTCAGCCATCTTGATCATCTTCTTCTGGATCACTGGAACCTCTTCAAATGGAACTTCTACGCCCATGTCGCCTCTGGCAACCATGATTCCATCAGCTGCATCGAGAATGTCCTTAAGGTTGTTGATACCCTGAGTACTCTCGATCTTAGCAATGATCTTCATTGGACTGTTGTACTTTTTTAAGATCTCTCTTATTGCCTCAACATCAGCCCTGGTCCTTACAAAAGAAGCTGCTACAAAATCAAATCCCTGCTCGCAGCCAAACTCGATATCGCTTCTGTCCTGCTCGCTAAGATAAGGCATCGTAAGCTCAGCTCCAGGCACGTTCACGCCCTTCTTATCTGAAATAGGTCCACCATTTACAACTGTACAGGTAATGTCAGTATCTGTAACCTTCTCTACCTTAAGCTCGATAAGGCCGTCATCCAAAAGGATGGTCATACCGCTCTTACAATCGTTTGGAAGTTCCTTGTATGTAATAGAAACCTCACTGTCTGTTCCCTTTATATCTCTCGCTGTCAGTGTAAATGTCTGACCAGCCTTAAGCTCAGTCTTACCATTTTCAAAATCTTTGAGTCTGATCTCTGGTCCCTTTGTGTCCAGCATTGTTGCAACTGGGAGATTAAGCTCATCTCTCAGCTTCCTTATTCTGTCAAACTTTCTCCTATGCTCATCATGTGAACCATGTGAGAAGTTAAATCTTGCAACATTCATACCCGAAAGCATGAGTTCTTTTAACTTGTCTTCATTCTCACTTGCAGGTCCTATTGTGCAGATTATTTTTGTTTTACGCATGTAATCTCTCTCTTTCCTATTATACCCTTATTTTCGCTTGTTTTGGCATCTGAAATGCCCTGGACATTAAGTCCCTGGTCTATGCACCCTCTTATCTGTTCTATGAGACGCTCATCTATCACTTCTCCTGGAACTATCATTGGAATTCCTGGCGGATACAGGTTAACAAAATCTCCTGCAATCCTGCCTCTTGCATTCTCAAGAAGGGCTGCCTCAGTATCCTGATCCCATGCCTTATATAGAAGCATCTCTTTTTTGGGGAGTAAGCTTCTTACTAAACTGCCAGTTTTAAGTGCCTTACTTCCTTCAAGCCTTTTGTCTATTTCGCAGACTGCTCTAAGTAGCCTCTCTATACCCTCATCTGTATCCCAACCTGTAATAATGGCAAGTCCGTATCTCTCTCCTGCCATTTCAAGCTGCAGTCCGTATTCCTCACGAAGTATATCATATAACTCGTGACCTGTCATTTCCTCAGAATCCACGAAAATAAGCACTTTTGACGGATCTTCAAGCTCATCTGTACCAATTATCCGTACTTTTGTGCAGTCTTTTGTGCCCTGGTCCAGTCTCTTTCTATATTCCAAGAGCTTTTTAACATACTGATCTTTCTTTTCCATAAGCTCTTTTATACACAGATCAATTGATGACATAAGCACATAGGACGGGCTGCTTGACTGATATATTCTAAGAAATCTCTTTAAAAGAGCCTTGGATACAATATCACCACTTACATGTATAAGGGCAGTCTGCGTCATTGATGGCAGCGTCTTGTGAAGGGAATGGATCACTATGTCTGCTCCAGCTGTAACTGCGCTTTCAGGAAGGCCCTCCCCAAGTCCAAAGTGTGCACCATGTGCAGCATCTACTATCAGGGGAATATTTTTTTTGTGGCAGACCTTCGAAATGCCTTTAACATCTGAGCACTTTCCCTCATAGGTTGGCGACGTGATGAAAACCGCATCTGGCATTCTTCCAATCTCACTTAGTGCATTTTCAACTTCTTCTGCACTATATCCATCAAAAATGCCATATTTATCTATCATCTTAACTGGCAGATATTCTATGTCCAGGTGCCTTAAGTATGCCCCATGGTAAAACGACTTATGACTTCCTCTTGCGGCCAGGACCACTCCACCATCTGGCACTGCAGCTGACAGGGCGCTTAAAACTCCGCTTGTGCTGCCATTTACCAAAAAATATGTCTCATCCGCCCCATAGAGATCATTAGCTCTTTTCTCTGCCTCAAGTATTATCCCGTTCTCATCATGAAGGTTATCAAATCCATCTATTTCTGTTATATCACAGCGAAAAGCACCCTTTAACGGGGTGCTTTCTAAGTTCCTTTTATGTCCTGGCATATGAAGCGGATACATACCACTATCAGCCAGTTTCATTAATTCCTGGTAAATATCAGGCATAATTGACTCTTATCTTTCCCTTCTTGAGCTTTAAGGTTTCCAGTGTTGAAGCATATTTGTCAGCCATGCACACAACCCAGGCTTCTCTGCAGCGCGGTGGTTTCACTGTAAGTGGCCACATATGCTTTCTTATTATTTCTTTTTCTCTTTCAGATAATGCAAAATCTCTTGTGGCATTTCTTAAGGCTATTCCTGGATGATAAAATCCGTGGAGCTTGGGGTGAATATTCCCTGGAGCCTCTCCATCATGCCAGTCATAGAGGAAATAGTCGTGCAGCAGAGCTCCTCTTACTATCTCGCGCTCTCTACCGCCAACTCCCATCTTTCTATTTAGCTTTATAGCACACAAAGCCACATGGATACTGTGTTCAAATACAGTAACATTTCCATGCTGAATAAAACTCTTTAACTTTACATAGTTATCTGAGCCTAAAATATCTGCTCCGTACTCTGTCAGTACGTGCTGATACTCTTTATCTGCTTCCAGTTCGTTAAGTAGATCAGGATCAAAAGCATTTGGATCGTAGCCTTTCACATCCAGAAACTTTTTAATGATCTCTTTTTCTTCTTCATCTAAATGATGCATACTTATCTCCAGGCGCTGGCGCATAATTTCCAATGATAGCATTATTTAAGTGTCTTCATGATAACATACAATGAATAATAAAGTATAAAAAACCTGAAAATTCTAAGTAAAATCTTTACCTGTTTTCTATCAGCATTTCATACTCATCAAGGAGCTCTTTATAAAACTCCATAGCGTCGTCATAAGTCTTTTCAGATAGCGGATCTACGCCAGCGACGTTTAGAAGCTCTGTTGGAGACATTGAATCCCCAAGCTTTAAAAATGCGATATAGTCATCTAGCGCTTTTTTATCCCCACTTGTGATCCTCTGTGCAATGGATGCAGCATAGGCTATGTCTGCCGCATACTGATATACATAATATGGCGTATAGTAATGACTTACTTTTGCCCAGTAGTAGCCATCTTCCTGGTAGTACTCAACAGAGTCCCCTCTGTAAAGTTCACTCAGCTCCAGCCATTTTTCTTTCATTTCTTCTGCATCTAATGAGCCGCCATTTTCCACGACATCGTACATGTAATCCTCAAATTCAGAGTACATCATCTGCCTGAAAAAAGTTCCTGTAAACATGTTGATTGCATTGTCCAGGTAATAGAGCTTTTCTTCATCGTCTTTTGCGTTGTCTATCATGTAGCTGTAGTACAAAAGCTCATTTGTGGTGGATGCAACCTCGTGGGTAAAGATAGTAGGCTGTGTATATTTTGGATACTGGTTTTCCACAGAATACATGTCGTAAACCGCATGTCCCATTTCATGGGCTATTGTGGAAATATCATCCGAATATCCTTTGTAATTAAAGTACACCCAGGGTAAATATTCCAAACTATAGGTGTTTTCAGCTGCTCCGCTTTTCTTTGTCACTGTTGGATACACATCTACCTGGCCACTGTTTACCATTTTTGTAAAATGTGCGACATAATCATCTCCAAGAACAGAAAGAACTCTTGTCACCTCATCCACGGCATCATCATAGGATGTCTTCCCTCTCTGGAAATTAGATGGAACAATGAAAAGATCCTGTACATGCTGCTTTTCAAGACCACATGCCTTGGCATGTAATTCATAATATCTGTGCTGCTCATCCATGTTTTTGTGGGCTGCATCCATGAGCATATCATAAATATCCGTTGTCAGCCCATAACTATCAAGTTCTGATTCCTTTGTTGAACCATATCCATCAATAACTGCATAGGAATACGCTTCATTACAATTCTGCTCCAAAAGAGCTGCAAACGTATTGGCAAAATTTGCATATCTTGAGTAGAAAAGCTTATGAGCTGTTTCCTTGAATTCATGGCTATAGTCTGGATTTCCCAAAATCTCCAGGTACAGCTCGTCATCAAGAATATCTTCATCACCATTTGGCATGGTTATCTCCGGATAAGGAAGCTCAACATTATTTAATATGTCATATGTGTAGGAACCATATCCTAAGCCCCTGGATAGATTAAAGATAATATCTTCTTCTTCATCTGAAAGAGGGGTAAAGTCTTCTGTAAGATATCTGCTAAGCCACCTGGTATCATCATTAAATATCGGATCTGAGAAAATCTCTTTTCTCTCTTCAAAGGATAGGGAAAATAACTCATCATCAGCAAATCCGTTATACTCAACTTCTTTATTTAGAAGGTCATTATATTTTGATGACAGCCTCTTATAAAGCGGATCCGTCGTATCTAATAACCCTAAAAGATTAACGTAGGTTCCAAGTTTTTCCTGTGTTTTTGTCAGTTCCCCAAAGTATGCATAGTTGAAATAATCGTTTATCACTTCAGGAGTATTGAGCTTACCTTTGAATTCGTCATACCCTTTATACATGGCCAAGACTTTTTCATAATCCTTCATCCATTCCTCCTCACCTGAGTAAACAGATGAAAGATTCCATGTTACCGGGTATTTTCCTTCTTCAATTGTTGTACTTGCTGCATCCTGATCTTCTATATCATCCGGAGTTTTAAAATTCCAATTGCCACATCCAGAAATTAGTAAAGCTATAGTCAGAGTTATTGCTACAAACTTTCGTTTATTATCTCTCATTATCATGCCCTCATAAGTGTTGATAAGAGAATTATAGCATAGCAAAGTGGCAATAAAAAAATCCCAGCGATCACATCACGCTGAGATTAATAAAAAAGATGCCTAGAGTCGGAATCGAACCAACGACACGAGGATTTTCA
>CAMVJI010000162.1 GCA_947167765.1 uncultured Butyrivibrio sp.
CAGATATTCCGGGATTTTCTGTTTCTGAAACTTCTGATCAGGCAGATACACTTACCCTTAATATTTCAATTCCTGCTTCATACTTTGCAAGTCAGGACTTTACTGTAAGTAGTCAGAATTACTCCACAAGTGTTAACGGAGATGTCATTGAGGAAGTATCAACAAATGACCCTGATGCAGTTTATGAAGGCATTGGGCTTGATGGCAATTTTAATGACTGGAATGCGGTAACCAAGTATGACTTAAAAGAGCCTGAAGGTGATCATAATGTTGAGTCTGTAGCCTGGGTCATTGATTCTGACAGAGGATATGTTTATATCTACATCAAAGATGACGGTAATAATTCAGCTACATGGGCAGGGCCTAATCACAATGGTAAGTTTGAAATCTTAACTGATCTTGGAAACAGAATGCTGATCCAGCTCACACAGGATGGTGCTGTTGTAGCTGCCAATGGCTATGATGCAGTTCATCAGGGAAGTCAGTGGGAGATAGCGATCCCAATAAGTGAGCTTCCAGCAAATACTGGTGGCCTTTCATTTGGGCTTTACATGGAGGATTCTTCACTTTCAGGATATGGAGATACTGGAGAAATAGCATCTCCTGTAGGTATAACCTATGATGGTAATTCAGATGACTGGACATACTATCCATCAACTCTTATCCAATATGCAACACCTGGAACTCAGGAGGTGGTTGTGGATGGAGAAGCCAAGCAGTACAATGACCAGAGTGAGAATATTTACGGATACTGTACTACACAGATGCCAGCTCATTTAAATGAGAGAGGCGGCGAATACACCCAGGCTGTTTCAATACTGGTCAACAATGACTGGAGCCATGCTCTTGGCATGAGGCTGGTTACAGTTGACGGCAGCGGCAATATTAACTGGAATCCTCAAAAGCAGGGGCTTGCTGACGGAAGCTATGAATACTATATATTCCCTCTTGAAGCCTGGGGCACCAGCACCAATATAAATGAACTGGTTCCTGCCGATGTATGCTACGGAAAGGCAACAATCAATATCTCCGATACCAAGCAGGAGATGGAGTGGTATGTAAATACAGTTAAGCTTGCCGAGAGGTATGGAATTGATGCCACTGATGTAAAGACTGTTTCCACACAGTACGGAAGGATCGGACAGCAGTTTGTTACCTGCGCAGGAACAAGCTCAGGTCCTTGGGGCGGTGCTGCAATGTGCCTGCTTAGTGCAGTTGTTCCATTTGTCATTAAAAAGAAATTCATATTTTAAATAAAGGCTTGAATTTACAGACACTGGGAATGTTTTTCTTTGATCCCCAAAAGGTCATAGGAACCATTCCCGGTGTTTTTTTGTCTTTATAAACATTTCACAGAATGTTGGCAATAATGTTACGGATAATAGTATATAATATAAATTGAGAATTAAGGTACGGAGGGTTACCATGCCTATTACATCAAGAATATCTGCTTTTCTTTCCACCATCAATCCGTCAAGTACTACAAAACTTATAATCTTCATAGTCCTTGTAGTGATCTGGCTTCTTAATCTTAGAATATTCTATAAAGTTAAGAATCAGGCTGCATTTATAACCATAGGAATGGGCGGTCTGTTTATTCTTATGATGATATTCCTTCGCCCCATTGCCACCATGCCGCTAGCAAGGATAGTTGCTGCCCTTGCAGGACTATTTGGACGTGTAACAGGCTTCTTTTCAGCCTTTTTTAAGTATGGTATCATTTTTGTTGAGACTGCAGGCGGATCCATGACACTTCAGATTGATTTCGAGTGCTCAGGAATCATAGAGATCATGGTTTATATTGCCATCTTAGCTTTTTTCAAGGTCTACACAATTTCTGAAAGAGCAATCCTTTCAGCTGTTGGGGTTATCTATATAATTCTTGCTAACGCTCTAAGGATCATAATAATAGCAACTATGATCCACTTTGGTGGAGAGCAGATGTACTACATTGCTCATACTTATGTAGGAAGAATATTCTTCTATGCCGCAACAGTGGTTTTGTATTTCTATGTTTTCACAAAATCACAGGTTGTAAGGATGAAGGTTGGAAGCTTCTCTTACGATAAAGAAAAAACTGACACTCCAAAGGAGAATGAGCAAAAGGAAGATAAATAAATATGGGTATCAGTACATTTTTTAATTCCTTCATATTCTGGGGCGCCTGGGTAATTATCCCTTTCATAATGGAGATAATACCTTCAATTGGAAGTGCCATTACGCTGATAAAAAAGCGTATACGTAACTACCATCCTGACCCCCCTCTTGCATATCCGGAGATTTCTCTTATTGTGCCTGTTTACAACTCCTATGATTCACTCAGGGAGTGCATTAAATCCATACATGACTCAAGCTATGATGATTCAAAGATAAGAGTTTATCTGGTAAACAACAGGACCAAGGACGATTCTTTTCATGTGTACACTGAAGCACAGAAGGAATTTCCGACAATCAGGATGCAGTGGCTAAATGCCAGACAGGGAAAGAGCAGAGCCCTTAACCTTGCACTTTATAACAGCACTGGCAAATATATAATAAACATAGACTCAGACGGTGCTCTGGAAAAAGACGCACTTAAAAACATGATAGATGTGTTTGAGTCTGATTCATCTATAGGCTGCATGACTGGTGCAATCCTTACTATTCCAGAGCAGATAGAGGAGTACAAACATTTCTTTTCAAGACTTCTTCGTCAGATAGAGTTTGTTGAGTATGCCCAGGCTTTTCTTGCAGGAAGAAGCTATGCTTCTGAAAAGAATGAGATCTACACCTTGTCAGGCGCTTTTTCTGCTTTTAGAAAATCAACAGTTTTAAAATCAAGAATGTATAACACCAACACTATCGCAGAGGATACCCAGATAACATTTCAGATGAGATATCTTATGGGGCAGAAGGTTAAGCTTTGCGATAATGCTATTTACTTTGTTGGACCTATTGAAGGCATGAATAAGCTCTATACTCAGAGACAGAGATGGCAGAGAGGGTCACTGGAAGTAGCCAATATGTTTGATTCCAAGGCCTTTCGCCCAAGCAGGATGCTTAAGGATGTCAATGTGCGGACTCTTTTGTACGACCACACTTTTGCATTCCCACGAATTGTCTGGATATTAGCCCTTGTATGCCTATACTTTATGGACTTTTCAACTAAGATGATCCTGCTTTCAAGTGCCCTTATTATGCTTATTTATGTGGTGATCGCTTATTTGTATTTTTGGTCCATCAGCATATTCCTAAGAGAATTTCCGGACATTCAAAAATATTACAAGTCGCTTTGGTGGGCAATTCCAATTCTGCCACTTTTTAATATGCTGACATTCTTTATCAGACTTACCGGTATTTTCAACAGTATGAATACCACCAGTGCATGGAAGACCAAGACCTTTACGGAGGAAGTAGAAGAGTATAAAAGTGTTGTAAAAGATGATATGAAGAAGATATCTCTTTTGAACTCAAAGCTCTATCATTTTATGAACGAATCATGAGTAAGACTAAAGTAAAAAGCGGACTAGTAAGTATCCCACTGATCTTAATAGCGATGCTCCTTGTGGTCACAGCATTTATTGCTCTGACTTATTTTGAGATGCAAAGATATGAGGATGGAATACTGGATGTCTGCGCTACGCAGCAGGACAGCTACGTTCAGCTGGTTATAGATCAGATCAACCTTAAAGAAAACAGGACAGACCAGGAAATCATAGAGAGCATCTTAAGTACCCTTGATTCATCTTCCAACAGATACTGGACATTTTCAAAAGACCAGACAATGCTATATGTAAAGGATGCTCTTGAAACCAACAGATATCAGGCTCTTACAGCAAATTCCTACTATACAACAGACTCCTCAATGGGCTTCATAAATGACTTGGAGCTTAATAAGGTTAAGCACGAGAGGATCTTTTTGGACAACAAGGAATATATTGCCAGCGGCGCTCTGTTTGACTATGAAGGTGAAAAGTACAGGATATGTCTTTTGACCAATACCACAGTACTTCTTGATAACAACAAGTTTCTTGGCTCAAAGATGGAGCTTATCATCATATTTGTGGTGGCTTATTCTGCAATCTTTGTTCTTCCAATTATACTGGCAATCGTAAGCAATAAAAATAAGAAAAAGGTCTTTTCAACTGAGGCTGACCTTAAAGAAGCCAATAACGTGATTGAAGTCCTTAACGAAAAGCTGGTAAAAGACGAGATCTATGACAACAGGCTAAATCTCTTTAATTTTACCGCCATTGAAAAGTTCATTGAAGAATACAAGAAACAGGTGAAGGCTTTTCCTATTTCTTTTATTGCATTCAGGTATGGCCAGAAGGAAACAGTATCCAATTTCTTTGGGGCCAACTGTATTCTCTTTGGGAAAAGAGATATCAAATTTTACGATGGCAAAAACCATCTGGCGCTTATCATGTCAGTTAAGTGTGACAATGACAAGGCAAAAGATATCGCAAAGAAAGTCAAGGCTGATGCAGAGCTTTTATCTGTTGAAACTGCAAGGTCCAGGCTTGATATAAAAATGATTTATGACAGAACAATGAGAGCCATGGGCAATCCTGAGATCGTTTCTATGATTTCAAGTGATAAGCCTATGAGGCCGGATTCCAGGACGGAATCAAGATTTAGATCAAAAGAAGATAAATCTTAAGAGGTAGAAAGTTGCGTAACGATGCACTTAGAGAATACAAGTTCAAATTGTACTTAAATGCCAATCACTATGTGATCTTTAATGGCAAAAAGGGCCAGAGCCATCCTCATACCTGGGAGTTTGCCATAGAGCTTTTGGTTGATAAGGACAAGTTCATCATGTTCCTTGACTTTGAGAAGGCCATCGACGATTTTTTGGAGCCTTTCCAGGACAAGCTTCTTAACGATATCAAGCCCTTTGATACCATAATCCCGACTCTTGAGAATATGCTGGATTACTTTGCACCTATTTTTTATGAGGAGATAAAAAAGATTGGCGGACTTCTGATTAAAATCGAAGCCAGTGAGACCCCATCAAGAACCTATGTGTATTCCTTCAGGGGAAGAGATGAGTATTTAAATGATATAAAAGAGCACATGAACACGGCTCTTAATAATATAGTACATTCCATCGTGGAAGAGAGTTTAGATGAAGAGTAAAATACCAGGGCTACTAGCAATCTTAATAACCATCGCATCGCTTTTTGGGATTTCTTTTCTTCTTTGGGAACTTATTGTTTTAAACGGTCTTTATCCCAGTGGACAGGATGCTTATTATCACATTTTTCGGGGAGATATGCTCTATAAGTCTATTGTAAGAGATAATTATTATCCTCTTTACAATAGCTATTGGTACAACGGCATTCAGCCCCTTAGGTATATTGCGCCTCTTTCTGCGGTTTTACTTGCTTTATGTGAGATGTA
>CAMVJI010000163.1 GCA_947167765.1 uncultured Butyrivibrio sp.
AAAAGATAAATCTGCTGGTGCAGGATCTTAACGATGATGCTGAAAAGTTGAAGGCAGGAAGAGAGTAATATGGAAACCTGGTATTACGAAGTTGTAAGCATTGACGGCGACTACGCTAACTTAAAGAGAACGGATATTGAGTCAGAGGATATTAAACTGGTTGCGAGAGCTCTTTTACCAGAGGGAATCGCTGAAGGAACCAGGCTTAAGTATGAGCTGATGCAGTATTCCATCGAGTGACAGGGGAGCATCATGATAGACTACAGAGAAATGACACCGGGCGACGATGCTGCTGTTGCGAAGCTTGTAAGAGATAATCTTAAAAAATATAAACTGGATATCCCCGGGACTGTGTACTTTGACGATGGTCTGGACCATCTGAGCGACTACTACGGGACTGGGGATAAAAAGTATTTTGTTATTGAAGATCAGGCTGGCAAAGTCATTGGAGGAATTGGCTTTGCCAGGCTTGATTTCATGGAAGAAACCGCAGAGCTTCAAAAGCTCTATCTTGACGATGCAGCAAAGGGCTCAGGCCTTGGCTACAAGCTGATTTCACTCGTCGAAGAGAAAATGAGAGAAGCAGGATTTAAGCACTCATATCTCGAGACTCACAACAATCTTGAGGCCGCCATCCACATCTATGAAAAGAGCGGCTACGGGGAGATCCCCAAGCCAGAGGCGGTAGTACACAGCGCAATGAACAGGTTCTTTTTGAAAGACCTGTGAGGTGAGTCAGTGGGGACGGTTCTACTGTCTCATTGCGTGCAATGAGACAGTAGAACCGTCCCCGTGTCTTATCCCAAAAGAACCGTCCCCATGGCTTGTGCAGAGATTTTGTAAGCGAAAGAAAAGAAGCTGTTTCATGGAAGATCGCCTAGGATGGAACAATGATAAAAATCCTCAATAACATCTGTTGACAGCAGATGTGAGACTAAATAAAATTGTAGTTGTTAGCAATGACTAACACCTTTGAGTAAATCATGTGAGTTCCTCTTTTCATAATTGGACCTATGACCGGTTGTGATAAGAGGAATTCTGTGTTTAATAAGGAAAGGAGAAATGCAATGGAATATTTAGAAATTGAAAAAGTTGTGGGAAGGGAAATACTCGATTCGAGAGGAAACCCTACAGTTGAGGCAGAAGTTACTCTTGCTGATGGAACTGTTGCTCTGGGAACTGCTCCAAGCGGAGCATCAACTGGCGAGTTTGAGGCTCTTGAACTAAGAGACGGAGATAAGGGAAGATACCTTGGCAAAGGGGTTACAAAAGCTGTTGATAACATCAACACTGTGATAAGCAAGGCGATAGTAGGTATGGATGCATCAGATACATATGCGATCGATGTAGCTATGATCAAGGCAGATGGAACAAAGGATAAATCCAATCTTGGAGCAAATGCGATCCTTGCTGTTTCCATCGCAACAGCAAGGGCCGCTGCTAAGGCCCTGGATATTCCGCTGTATAGATTCCTTGGCGGTGTATCAGGAAACAGACTTCCTGTTCCTATGATGAATATCTTAAATGGTGGAGCCCACGCAGACAGCGCCGTCGATACACAGGAATTCATGATTATGCCGGTTGGAGCACCTTCATTTAAAGAAGCTCTTCGCTGGTGTGCAGAAGTTTTCCATAATCTGAAAAAACTCATTAAGGACATGGGAGATGTAACAGCTGTTGGAGACGAAGGCGGCTTTGCACCAAATCAGCTAAAGAGTGATGAAGAGGCAATTGAGAAGATTCTGGAAGCCATAAAGGCAGCAGGTTATGAGCCTGGAAAAGATTTCATGATCGCCATGGATGCAGCGGCATCAGAGTGGAAGAGCGAGAAAGGAAAAGGCTTCTATAAACAGCCCAAGTCAGGAAAAGAGTTTACATCTGATGAGCTTATTGCACACTGGGAGAGCCTTGTAGATAAGTATCCTATCATCTCCATCGAAGACGGACTTGATGAAGAAGACTGGGAAGGCTGGCAGAAGATGACAGCCCAGATTGGAAGCAAGGTACAGCTTGTTGGTGATGACCTCTTTGTTACCAACACAGAACGTCTTAGCAAGGGAATTTCTCTTGGTGCTGGAAATTCAATCCTTATCAAGCTTAATCAGATTGGCTCAGTATCAGAGACTCTTGAGGCAATCAAGATGGCACATAATGCAGGCTATACAGCAATTTCATCCCATCGTTCCGGAGAAACAGCCGATACCACAATCGCAGATCTCGCTGTAGCACTTAATACCTGCCAGATCAAGACCGGCGCACCTAGCCGTTCTGAGCGTGTTGCGAAGTACAATCAGCTTCTTCGAATTGAGGAACAGCTCGGCGACAGTGCTGTTTATCCGGGAATGGCAGCATTCCATATCAAAAAATAATGAAATAAAAACACAGTTACGGACAAGACAATCGGATCATCTAAAAATACCGGTTGGAACAAAGTCACAAGAATGTGATAAACTGTAGGCAATATATCAGGTTAGGGAGGTTTCAAGACGAAATGAAGGTTTTGATATTAAATGGAAGTCCAAGACTTGGCGGCAATACAAGCATAGCAGTAGATGAGATGGTCAAAGTGTTTGAAGAGGAAGGCGTTGAAACTGAAGTTGTTCAGATTGGCAATAAGGACATCAGAGGCTGTATCGCCTGCGGAAGCTGTGCTGAAAAAGGAAAGTGCGTTTTTGACGACACAGTTAATGAGATCGCACCTAAGTTTGAAGAGGCAGACGGCCTTGTAGTCGCATCTCCTGTGTACTACGCATCACCCAATGCAACTCTCATTGCATGCCTTGACAGACTCTTTTACAGCACAAGCTTTGACAAGACAATGAAGGTTGGCGCCAGCGTTGCTGTTGCAAGACGCGGAGGATGTTCAGCTTCCTTTGATGTACTCAACAAGTACTTCACCATCAGCAACATGCCAGTTGCTTCCAGCCAGTACTGGAACAGCGTTCACGGAAGAAGCGCAGGAGAGGCACGCAAAGACCTTGAGGGCCTCCAGACCATGAGAGTTCTGGCCCGGAACATGTCCTTCCTCATGAAGAGCATCGCCCTTGGAAAAGAAAAGTTTGGGCTGCCCAAAACTGAAGAGCATCAGTGGACTCACTTCATAGACGGCTGACAAGACACAGGGTGGACAAGCCACGGGGACGGTTCTTTTGGCTGGTTTTGAAAATCAAAACCAGCCAAAAGAACCGTCCCCATGGCTTGCCCCGTCCCCATGGTCCACCCCGGTCATTTGGATTGAAATTGCGAAGAGATGGCGGAAAAGTTAGTGGAGCCGCTATCTCTTTTTGTTGTAAGATGAATTCAAAGGAGTGGATCACAGTATGAAGATTGGATATTGCAGCAGGATAATAGCGGATTTTGAAATGTCTGAATGCGTTCAGATTGCAGCTAATGCGGTTATGAGGGATATCAAAAATACATGTATCAGGTGCGAAGAGAGTGCCCGGAGCAGAGAGAATGGCCAGAGCAAAGAAGGTTTTGGCAATATTGTGCTGGAAAAGGCAGATTCAGAGGAAATCCAGTCAGAGTGCTTTGTGGTCAGCATCACAGATGGTGCGGCAAGAACTGCCGCGGGCACTCGGCAGCTTGCTCCTTTTGCATCCGATCTCCGGAATCTGACTGTTTCTGCATCCGATGATCTGGGTTTCATTTATGGCCTTTACCACATAAGCAAGACCTTCCTTGGAGTCAACGAATTCTGGTTCTGGAATGAGCAGGAGCTTATAAGGGAAAAAGAGCATGTGGTTCCGGAGGACTATTCTTACAGATCCGAGCCTTTCAAAGTCAGGTTCAGAGGCTGGTTTATCAACGACGAGGTTTTGTTTGACGGATGGAACCCCGAAATTGACGGGCAGGTTGATGAGAGCTTTCCCTGGAAGATGGCCTTTGAAGCCCTTCTTCGCTGCGGCGGGAATATGACGATCCCTGGAACAGACTTTAATGCCCACAAGTACAAAGACCTGGCTAGGGAATACGGTCTTTGGATAACCCACCACCACGCTGAGCCTCTTGGAGCCAGGATGTTTTCCAGGGCTTATCCAGAACTTGAACCTTCTTATGACAAGCATCCCGACCTTTTCAAGGGCCTGTGGCAGGAGGGAATTGATGATCAGAAAAACTGCAAGGTGATCTGGAACCTTGGCTTTCGCGGTCAGGGGGATCGGCCTTTCTGGGCAGACGATCCGGCCTACGACACAGAAAAGGCCAGAGGCGAGCTTATGAGCAGCCTCATTTTGGAGCAGTACAACATGGTCAAGGCCTCGGATCCGTCGGCAATCTGCTGCACGAACCTGTATGGTGAAACCATGGAATTGTACAGGGACGGATACCTCTCTTTTCCGGAGGACGTTATCAAGATATGGGCGGACAACGGCTTCGGGAAAATGGTATCAAGGCGCCAGGGCAACCACAACCCACGAGTGCCAGCTCTTCCGGATAAGGATGATACAAGCGCTCACGGGATCTACTACCATGCTTCATTCTATGATCTGCAGGCAGCAGCCCAGATGACCATGCTTCCTAATTCTCCGGAGTTTGTGGCAAAAGAGCTATCGGAGGTATATGCTCATGGCGCTGATGATTTCTGGATCATCAACTGCTCTAACGTTAAGCCCCACACATATTACCTGGACCTTATTGCCAGGATGTGGAAATCCCAGAATGCGGACGGCCACCTGGCTAAATATATAAACGACTATTACAGGACAGACCTGCGACCTGAGATTGAAAAGATATATAGCCTTTGGCCTAAGTATGCTCCCCAGTATGGGCCCAACGAGGACGACCACGCAGGGGAGCAGTTTGCTGATCACGGCGCAAGAATGCTGACCTGCGGATTTATCAGGAGCTACCGGCAGGATGAGCCTGAAAAGACAGCGGCTCTACCTGAGCTTTCATGGTGCATAGATGCTACATCGCTTCTGGAGCAGGCAAGGTGGCTTGAGAAAAAATATAACGACGCCACTGCAGGATACAAGGAGTATCTTGATCTGTGCACTTCCGTAAAAGAAAAACTGGCGGCAGCAGGGGACACCAAGGCGGCAGCCTACACCAAAGACGCTGAGATTTTTGACAATAATATCATCAGTCAGGTTCAGTATCTCTACTACAGCTATCTGGGCGCACTGCATGTCTGCAAGTCAATCTTGGTTTGCCTTGAAAAAGGTCAGGACGAAGATAAATATATCGAAGCTTTCTACCAGGCAGGACTTGCAGCCAAGGCCTTTGGCGACGGGTACGATACCATGCGAAGCCACGAGCATGGCATATGGAAAA
>CAMVJI010000164.1 GCA_947167765.1 uncultured Butyrivibrio sp.
TCCATACTAGCATTCTCCTTTTAGCATTAAGTATATCAATTATTTCTAAAGGTTTTGAGCCTATTCAAATTCATTTCAGTGGAAAACAAATATCTATCTCCATGTATCCGTCTTCCCATATGTCCCTATATACATCAAATATAGGCCGCTCATCAAGCTCGTTGCCGGTACTTGAAAGCCATCTGCAAAATATCTCCTGGTACACCATATAAAGGAACTTGGGAAAACCCTTAAAATGATAAACTGCGTATCTTCCTCCCTCAAGCGTATGCGTAAGGATGTCAGGATTCTCTTTTAACAGGGGATTGTCAGGTGAAACAGTCTGACAAAGCTCATACATGCAGTTATTCTCATCAGTGATCGAAGGATCATCTATGGTACATTCTATGTAGGTTGTATGCTCATCGGACAGATGCTGATACTTATCCATAAACCTGCACCACGCATCAGGAAGATCGTGATAATTTCCCCTCTTCCTCTCATAAACCACAGTACAATCCGGAAGGTTCTCAATAGTGATGAGCTTTTGTGCATTATCAAGATCGTCCAGCGTAAGTCCGTGGGAAAAAGAGCTTTCTTCCGCAATCTGCTCACTGTTTTTCCGAAAGCTTGCCGGTGACATTCCAAGATGTTTTTTGAAAGCAGTAGCAAAATTAGACGAGGAATATCCATATTCCTCGCCAATCTCAGTAATACTCTTTTCTTTTTCAACTTTCAGGCGCCATGCACTTCTTTCAAGACGGATCCTCTTAATGAACTGATACAGCGCCTCATCCGTATCTTCCTTGAATATACGGGTGAGGTGGTATCTGGAATATCCACAATAACTTGCCACATCATCAACAGTAATGTCGTCATCGATATGTTCAAATATATATGTGATCGCCTGATTGATCACTTCGCTTCTTATTGTAGAGCTTTCTCTGGCTTCCACGCTGTTTGTCCTTTCTCTAACGCAAGCCTCTGTCTGTTGATAAGGCAGAATGAAACAATTGAAGTCAAAATCTCAGTTGAAGGCCCTGCCATCCATATTCCCGTCATCCCAAAGATCATGGGGAGAATGAAGGTGAATGCAAGGAGCAGAACAATTCCTCTAAGTGATGATATAAGCGCAGAAGACTTGGCATCTCCGCAGCTTGTAAAGTACATTGAATTGATCACATCATAGCCCATGAACAGGAACGTAGCCAAGTAGAATCTGAATCCTGTCACCACCATGTCAACCACGCTGTCGCTGCATCCAAAGAGTCCTGCATAGGACCTTCCCATAAGCAGGAAGAAGACTGAGATCACAGCTCCTATACCAAAGAGTATCTTGTTTGTGATCTTCCTAAGTTCTATCGCCGTCTCAAACTCTTTTGCCCCAAACAGGAAGCTTACAAGTGGTGTGAGCCCCTGCCCAAAGCCTATACATATCATGCTAAAGCCATATACCACATAGCCAAGGACGGAAAACGCTGCAACTCCTTCAGGCCCTGCGTACTTCATCAGCACGAAGTTGAAAGCAAACATTGATATTGCACTGGCCATCTCTCCTATAAACTCGGAAGATCCGTTGAACATGATCTCCTTATTAAGTGCTCCGTCAAATGCAAATCTGGTAAAAGACAGGCCTGACGCTCTGGAAAAGAAATATCCAGCCATAACAAGTGCAGTCAACACCTGAACTGATAGTGAACCTACCGCACTTCCAAACACCCCAAGACCTAAGCCTGCAACAAGTGCATAGTCCAAAGCTGCGTTAAGTACGCACCCTGCGACAGATACGATCATACATACCTGTGGCTTTCCATCCACTCTGATGAACATTCCAAACACTGTTGTCAGCACCATGAAGGGATAATTTAACAGCATGGTTTTGTAGTATTCATCAAAATAACCAGCCAGAACACTATTTGCCCCAAGCAGGTTCCTGACTGGCGTAAAAAGAACTGCCAGCACCGCTGATATCACAATACAAGCCATAAGTGACGTGACGATAGTCTGTGAAAGCACTTCATCAGCTCTTTTCCCATCGCTTGCCCCTAAGAGCCTGCCACATATTACAGTTCCACCAACACCCACGCAGAGCCCGATCCCCAGGTAAAAATACAGGATCGGAAGTCCAAGGTTGATGGCTGCAAGAGCGTTTTCTCCCACATAGTTTCCTGTGAAATAACCATCTGTCATGGTTATAACTGTTTCCAAAAGCATCGCGATAATGCTTGGGATCGAAAAACCAAGGATCATCCTAAGTTTGTTTTCTTTAATCTGTTTAGTATTCATTTTTTCTCCTCCTTCGCTGATATACAGTATATGGAGAATTAAAAATCAATACTTCTGAATTTGTGCTATCATCTATGCTCTCTTCACAATCTGTATTCCATTTGGATCTGATCCAGCGTTAAAGTACGGCAAAAGCCATGTCATACATTTCTCTGGCATCATTGTTATTTCTTATATAGTTTGGCTCATCCGGCTCATATCTGACGTATTTTTCAACTTCTTCAATAAGGGCCAGATAACATACTTCTAATGCATATCTAACTTCAGTCTCTTTAGAAAGAACTATCCTTTCTGTCGCAGTCTCGTTGTAAATATCCAGCTCTTTCTGTTTGGCTGAAAGTGGTGCTTTTTGTCCTGCACCCAGAGTAATAAAATCAGCTACCGGATCACCCCAAAAGCCTCGCTCAGGATCAATCCAGCAGATCTTGCCATCATGATAAAGGACATTACTGTCCCATAGATCAAAATTCACCATTCGGCAAGGTACACTCTTAAGGAGCCCAGCATGTTTATCAATATATGAGATGAACTTCTCTCCATCAGGTGTCTCGTACCCAAGCTCCTTACAATCCTTAACAAGATTACCCGCCATGGACTTTAGTGCATCATACCATGTATCGTGGAGTCCGGATTGCCTGTAGCCAAACCTGTCATTTTTGATCCGGTGTATCTTGGCTAGCATTTCAATTTTCTGCCTCTGAACATTTTCATATTCATGATTCGAGAAGTTCACAGCCCACAAGGGCTCTCCTTCCATCATCTGCATGATGAAGCAGTTGCTCTTTACGATGCTTTTTGAAAAATCAGACACATATACTTTCGGGCAAAGAATATCTGTGTTTTCATGCATTTTCTCATACCAGAACACTTCTGATCCCATCATATTTTTCTCATATGAAAGAACCGTCGCGCCTTCCGGAGGTGCTATCTTGAGGGCAAAGCTCTTTCCATCATCAAGCATTACCTTATATGCAGAATTGAACTCTCCATTGCCAAGTGGTGAAATATCTGCCACATTCCCATGTTTATGGAATGCGAAAAGCTCCTTTATTTCTTCTAGGGTTGCTTCATATTTCGTTTTACTCTTGATCATTATTCAGCCCTTTCTCTTTTTCCCACTCCGTACGCGAAATTGCATACGCGTAAGATATTTCATTCTTTGGATCAGGGTATTCTTTCACTTTTTTCATACCATTGGCCATAGCTGTTGAGTAGGAGCCAATATTGGTATACTTCATATAAGAGTAAATCTTATCATAATCTGTATTCTCAAACGCCCAGTCTCTGCATGCGCGAGCAGCCTCTTTTGCAAATCCCTGTCTCCAGAATTTCTTGTTAATGTGGTAGCCTATTTCAGGTAGCAATTCTCCATCAATATTCTGGATTGTAATACCACAATCGCCTATGAATTCCCCTGTATTTTTAAGTGTGACTGCCCAAAGGCCAAATCCATAGGTTTTGTAATTATCAAGATTCCAGGTTATCCATTCCATTGTCTTCTCTTTATCAAATGGGGCCGGATAATGCTGCATAGTCTCAGGATCAGATAATATTTCATACCAGGAATCAAAATCATCTACTGTGAATTCTCTGAGGATCAATCTTTCCGTTTCTATTTTCATAGCAACCTCCCTGATCATTCATGCTAATCAATTATTTTTTGGGGCCATTTACAGATTCCCACTTCAAGAGCTCTTTCTTCCTTCAGATGAAAATCTGCATATTTACAGTACCAGCAGCCTTTCAAGCTTGGAATTGCATCCTCTCTTGGAGTGTATGCAGGGCAGATATCTTCTGGCCACACACTTCCATCTCTCTTGGGAATATCATAATTGTTTGCTTTGTTATCCATTATCAGTACCTTTCAAAACCTATAATCCATATAACTATCCATAACTTCAGAATATCTGCTCTTTGTAACAGGTATCTGTTCCCCACCGCGAAGCGTAATATCTATCTTAGTCAATTTATCAATTGCTGCAATATTCACAGCTATTGATTCATGGCATCTTACAAAATCTTTTCCAGAATGGTTCTCTGAAAGATATTCTGCAAATCCTATTCTCAGGGTTGGGGTTGATATGATCTCGCCATTATCCATGTGATATGAAACCACATGATTACGATATTCTATATAAAGAATGTCACTAAGGTGCAGTGTCTGCATACCACCCTTGATCTTTATACAAACGCTTTTATCACTACCAATATCCACGCGGGAAATTGCCAGATCAAGAGTTGAAAAGAACTTTTCCTTTTCAATCGGCTTCAAAATATAATTTATGGGATTTACATCAAAAGACTCCAGCGCATATGAGCTCTCAGAAGTTGCAAAAATGATCTGAGCGTCCGGCTGATTCCACCGGAGTTCTCTGGCAGCCTGTATTCCTGTAACCATTGGCATAACAATATCCAGAATGTAAATATGGGGTCTATAATGCTCGCACTCTTCTATAAGTGTATCCGGGTGATCAAACACTTTTACCTGCGCTTTTATTGATTTTTTCTTCAAATAATCCTGAAGAAGAATATGTACCTTTTCCCGATCAGACTTGTCATCGTCACATATAGCTATACGTAATTCAGAATTCTCAATAAAGTCCTTGTTTTCCATAAATCCCCCTGGCATAGCGTGAATATCTTTTACTACAACACATTATATCAAAGTCCTGAGCTTTATTTACCCTCAAGTCTGCGCTTGGCATCAGGATTATTACTGATTATTTCAGAAAGCTTGGAACATGATGTCATTTCAGTGCAGTCTCCGCAAGTAACAACCTTTCTGTCCAATGCACATTGCCTGATTTTGCACAAAGACTGGCAAAAAGGCGTCTTCACTCCTGCAAGTCTGCAGCCTACGCAGTTGATCATGTCGGGGGTTATTTCTACACCATTGAGCTTTGACCACTCTTTGGCCACTTTTGCTCTTAGATCGTTGTTGTCATTAACTGTTGCTATACGCGCTTCACACTGTTCACAATCAAGTCCGCAAAATGCGATATAAT
>CAMVJI010000165.1 GCA_947167765.1 uncultured Butyrivibrio sp.
AGGGCCGTCGTACCAGCGCTTTAGCTCCTCTGTAAGGGCTGTGCAGTACCAGTACTTCCCTTCCCAGTTCCACTTGGCGCCATATGCTTTTGCTTGATCTTTCTCCCTGTAAGGGACATTTAATCTATAACTCAACAGCTTTCTCCGTAACAAAAATGATATGTTTTATTATAAAAAATAAGGCGACCTGCATCAAGCAAGCCGCCCTACCTTCATCTTTTTATTTAATTTCGTCTGTGGTTCCGTCTTTTTTAACAACTTCGAGCCTGCATCCAAGTCCAAATGCTGCAACTGATCCGGCGATCAGTGCCCAAGGTGCTGCTGCAAGTCCTAAAAGTCCGCCGACGATACCAACATTTACTGGAACGCTGAATACAACCTCGTCGCCCTTCTTGATCTGGATCCTGTCAACATTTCCCTCTTCAACCTTCTTTTTAAGCTTATCCATCATTTCCTTGATGTCATCGCTAATGTCCTTGGTGTCAGGAGAGATCAGCTTGATTGCTGCATCAACGTCTCCATCTGTCTTGACAAGAGCTTCCTTTGCTGCCTTGTAATCAACCCCTGTCTGCTCCATAACTTTTTCTACTGCTTCTAATGTGATCTGCATATTTCTATCCCCTTTCTTTTTCAAAGTTCTGTGTTCATAAGCAAAACTGATTTTTCTTTGCTATATAGACATTATATATACGTTAAGTGGATGATTACATAACTAAAACAGTAAAAAAAAGAACTGATCTCTCTCTTTTTAGAGAAAAACCAGTTCAACGGGGTGTCTGTCGTTTATCATCAGCCAACATCTTTTAAGGAATCGTCAAGAGTATCTCTGATCTTCTGAAGATCCATCATGTACTCGATCCTCTTTTTGATGTTGCAGATCGCGTAGTACAGCACTCCGCAGATGGCAAGCGCCACAAATGCTACTCCAAACTCGAAGAAGTTAGTTCCCTGCACAAGCTCCCTGATGACGTTTGCTGCTGTGAAAAGAACTGACAAAAGCGAAATATATTCAATTCCCTTTAAAACAATCTCATTTCTGATGGTAAATATCAGCATTGAAGTCATAAGAAGTGACATTCCTGAGCAGATTACAAAAGCAATTCCATTATACATAGTGTTCACCATTAGCGTTGTAGCCTTGAGTCCGTGATTTGCAAAATATACAAGACCACTTACGCTCCCTATTAACATTGCTACTCCAAGTACTAAAGCTGTTATTCCTAAAAAGATAAAGCCAAGTGCAATATCATCAATCTCCCTTAACCTAACTATTTTCCCCTGCATGATTATTTCCCCTTGTTTTTTTCTTAATCGTTTTCGTTATCTTACACATAATTATACGGTTCATAATTATAAAAAGGATAAACTCCCTATAAAATAACAGGAAAGAAAACTGTAAGAATTGGTTAAGAAAGATGAAAAAAGAGCAGGAACTATGCGGTTCCTGCTCTCCTGGGATGCTGTTAATACTGATAAACACTACATTTCATTAGCACAATGTGCCTTTTCCTATGACATCACCGGAAAAAGTCTTGCCATCAACCTCTTTGTTGCCAGACTTAGTCTCCTTGTAAACGAGACTACCAGCTTTTGGAGCCTTGCCCTTCTGGACAGTGGCCGCTACTCTCTTTGTGGTTCTATCGCTGTACACCAGGTTTTGTACGTCTCCCATGCCACCAGCTACGTTTTCAAGTGCGTCATCATTAAGTGCGCCATTTAAATCCTTATCAATGCCCATATCAATTTACCTCCTTGATATATGTCTCTTTGACTCTTTATACGAATATCTTTTAAATGTGGCAGAACAATTCTTATATACAGATTATACAAAAAAACGTAATATGTATCTATATTTATATTTTGAGGAGTAAATAATTGAGTAATACTAAGGTTTATGAAACTGGAAACGACAAAAAAAGGCGTGCTGTGCTGGTTGGCGCTAAGATTGGGCGCGTAAGCGACGAGGATTTTGAGGTTGGAATGTATGAACTTAAGGGCCTTGCCAAGGCCTGCGACATCGATCCTGTGATGAATTCCACACAAAATCTTGCAGCAGAGGACTCCGCTACATATATAGGCACAGGGAAAATTGAGGAGATCAAGGCTGTCATCGAAATGTACGACATCGACACAGCCATATTTAACAACACTCTTTCTCCCTCACAGCTTGCAAATCTCTCCAAGGCCCTTGATGTTGAAGTAATTGACCGAACAGGTCTTATTCTCAATATATTTGCAGAAAGAGCAAGAACCAGGGAAGCAAGGCTCCAGGTGGACTATGCCCAGCTCAAATATATGCTCCCAAGGCTCGTTGGCCTTAGGGCAAATCTCTCAAGGCAGGGCGGAACCGGTGGTTCCCTGTCCAATAAGGGTTCAGGAGAAAAGCAGATAGAGCTGGACAGACGTAAAATTGAAAAAGAGATGGCCCTTCTTCGCCGTGAACTTGAGGAAGTTGAAAAGACAAGAAAGCTTCAGAGAAACAAGCGCTCATCAGCGGGAATCCCTCTTGTTGCCCTTGTAGGCTACACAAATGCAGGAAAATCCACCCTTATGAACAAGCTCATAGACGAGTATGGTGGAGATTTGGGCCAGAAGGTCTATGTTGAAGACATGCTCTTTGCAACTCTTGACACAACCGTCAGAAAGCTCGAAACAACCAGTGGCAGAGCCTTTCTTTTATCTGACACAGTTGGCTTCATCAATGATCTTCCCACTGACCTTGTAAATGCCTTCCACTCAACTTTGGAAGAAGCCCTGTTTGCGGACCTTATCGTGGAAGTGATAGACTCGTCAGATGAAAATTACATGATGCATTCAGAGGTAACTCAAAAGACTCTCCTTTCACTTGGCGCTGGCAATATCCCCAGGATCACTGTAATGAACAAGGCCGAAAGGCTTGAAAACGTTGATATTCCTCTGGTAAGAGGTGATAAGATCTTTATTTCTGCCAAAAGCGGAGTTGGAATAAGGGAACTGGTAAACCTCATTGAAAAGAAACTAAATGAGTCACTAAGGCTCTGCACTTTAAAGATTCCCTATGACAGATCCGGCATTGAAAGCCAGATAAGAAACAGCTCCCAGGTTGTATCTGTTGCCTACGAAGGGGACGGGATCACCATAGAAGCTTACCTTAATGCTGAAAACTACGGAAGATACAGTGAATTCATAGAATAAAAAAAGAGGACTGAATATCAGTCCTCCTGAAGTCTCTGTACCATCTCCCACAGTGACTCTGCACTGTTAAAGTTCTCCGGGATGATCTCAGATGCCGGGATAGAAATATCGTACTCGTCGTTTAATGCGCTTATGATCTGGAGAATATCAAAAGAATCCAGTATTCCATCATCAATAAGCTTGTCCTCTGTTTCAAAATCCACGTCATCCTTGATCTCTGAAAGGATATTCAAAAGCTCTTCCATCAAAAAATCTCCTTAATCTCTTGTTTACTGTTTACTTTGATAGTTCAGAACGCTGCTCTCAGTAAAGTCTCTTGCCACTACGATACTGCCATCTTCCTTTGCAAGGAGGATCCTTGGCATTGTCCTGCTGAGGAATAAATATATTCCCTCTGTAACAGAATATGCTCCAACGTTACAGAATGCAAGTATATCCCCTATTTTCAAATCCTGCAACCTGATTTGTCTAACAATAACATCCGCAGTGGTGCAAAGGCTTCCGCAGAGGGCATAGTCGGCTGCTCCGTCCTCTAAACTGCCGCAAAGCTCTGCTTCTCCGAAGGTATTATTGATCTCTACATCGATATCTTCTCTATTTTCAGCCTCAAGCTTATGAATAACAGGAATCTTCATGCCCATTATCTGCCCAAGATAGGTCAGGTGGTTCATACCACCGTCTAAAATGCAATAATTGGTGTCTTCCCCGGACTTTATATCCATGACCTTAGTTAGATAGTATCCGCACTCAGAAGTGAAAAATCTGCCCATTTCAACGGTCAGATCGCACCATGTGGCTGTTTCCTGAAGAGCCTTTGAAATCTCTTTTACAGGGGCCAGAGTATCGCTAAAATCCTCTGTATCAAAATAGGGAACAGGAAGTCCAGGACCGTACTCAAGCTTTTCAAGTCTTACGCCAAAGGTATTCTCTATCTCATCATAGAGGTCTTTAAGCATGGTAAGTTCTTTTTGCTGCTGGGTGAGCTTCTTTCTCTGGGTTCCAACAAAATAGTGAATTCCCTTGATATCGATGCCAGAAAGCTCATCTCTCTTTTCAAGGACCTTAAAAAGGTCCGCCTTGGACATACCAAACTGGCTTCCGCCGTTTAATCTAAGGAGCACAGGAAGTGCCTTTCCAATGCGCTTTCCCTCGTCGTTTAGAAGGAGCACGTGCTTTAGAGATTCTGCAGTATAGATGCCTGCGCCGTACTCTGCCGCATCCCGTACATTATCCCCTGTCTTATTTACGCCTGAATATACGATCCTCTCAGGGGCAACTCCGAGATTTTTGCAGATATCAAGCTCTCCAGGGCTGCAAACTTCAAGGCGCTCAGTAACCTCCAGCATTGCAGGAATCAGAAAGGGATTGGCCTTGATGCTAAAGCACAAAGTTACCTTGTCCCCAACAATCTCCTTTATGGCTCTAAGCCTTGTTTTAAGTGCCTTTTCGTCGAAAAGAAATGTAGGAGTACCGTATTTATTTGCTATTTCCTTAAGATTTTCTGTTGTCATAGATTTTTCCATTCCTTTAAAAGATAGGTTCTGTCTATCTTACCGTTCTTGTTAACTGGCATCTCTTTTAGCGCCTTAACCGTAGATGGGATCATATATGGTGGAAGATCCTCTTTAAGATGCGCCTGAAGCTCCTTTTTATCCTTGTCTCCAGTATAGAACAGGATAAGTTTCTTTTTATCAGGCTCATAGATACAGCAGGCCCTGGTAACGCCCTCTGTGGCCATTGCTGCAACCTCGATCTCACCAAGCTCGATCCTGTGGCCCATGTGCTTGATCTGGAAGTCCTTCCTTGAAACATAGTACAAAATGCCGTTTTCATCATATCTTCCTATATCCCCGGTTCTGTACATCATCTCGTGGAAGAGCTTATTTAGCGGATTCTGCATAAATGCAGCGTCTGTCTTGTCTTTGTCGCCGTAGTAGCCAAGGGCAAGGCTTGTTCCTGTGACGCAGATCTCGCCCTCCAATCCCGGCTCCTCAACCAGCTTATCCTCTTCGTCCAGCAAAAAGACATGTTCATTTGGGAAAGGTATTCCGGCAGGAATGACCTCATTTTCCTCGTA
>CAMVJI010000166.1 GCA_947167765.1 uncultured Butyrivibrio sp.
TATACATTTTTAAAGGGGAAGGTTCCTGATTTTGTCGTTAAGGATACTAACTGATAAAAGCAAACATAGCATGACAGCAAATAAAAGAAAAAGCCTGATTTCCTGGCTTTTTCTTTTGCCGTCACTTCTTGGAGTGACACTATTTTTTGTTGCTCCATTCTTTGTTGTTATATATTACTCTGTTATAGACAACCCGATTCAGGGGAATTTTGTGGGCTTTGAAAACTTTATAAATGTCTGGAACAATGCGGCTTTTAAGCAGGCAGGTATAAACACCCTTAAGTTTTCACTTCTGGCGGTTCCACTTGCAGTACTTCTATCTCTTTTTCTTGCAGCAGTTATGGAATCAAGGATTCCTGGAAAGAGCTATTTCAGGACGTTTTTCTTAAGTCCCCTTATGGTGCCCACAGCTTCTGTGGTACTTATATGGCAGGTTTTATTTAACTACAACGGGATCATAAATAATGTTCTTAAGTTCTTTGGAAGTGATAAGATAGATTTCCTTAAGTCGGATAAAGCCCAGATCGTTATCGTAGTTCTTTTCCTGTGGAAGAACCTTGGATATAACATGATCCTGTTTATGGCAGCTCTTGCAAGTATCCCCAAGGAGCTGATGGAAGTGGCAGCTCTTGAAAATGCCAGTAAATTTCAGATTTTCTGGTATGTAAAGGTCAGGTTCATGTCATCTACGATACTGTTTGTGGCCATTATGTCCCTTATCAATTCATTTAAGGTTTTCAGAGAGATATACCTTATGACAGGAGATTACCCTTATAGCAGCCTTTATATGATGCAGCATTTTATGAATAATACCTTTGCATCCCTTGACTATCAGAAACTCTCTTCAGCAGCCATAATCATGTTCATTGTGGTCTCGGCCCTTGTTTATGTGATGTATCAGGTTGAAAATTTCTATGGAAAGGACCTTGAAGGCTAATGGGGATGATGGTCAGAGGAAGCGAAAGACTTCGCATCCTGCAAAAAAGAAAGAGGATAGATAAGCTAAAGACAATTACGGTAACAGCAATGGCTGTACTGTTTGCGATAGTTTTTCTGCTTCCAATAATACTTACCTTCACAAACTCATTTATGTCTGCGTCGGAGATAAGTGCCAACTACGGAAGCATATTTGCCACAACAGATAAGGGCGGAAAAGTCTTTGTTTCAAAGACCGTAAACCTAAAGCTTATCCCTGATATGATAACCTTGGGGCAGTACATTACAGTTCTGTTTAAGAGTCCGGAATATCTTTTTAAGTTCTGGAATTCAGTAATATATGTAGTACCGATCGTGATAGTACAGCTGGGAATAGCAACCCTGGCTTCATATGGATTTGCAAGATATGACGGCAAGCTGAAAAGAGCTATCTTTTTTGCATATATAGTAATGATGCTGATGCCATATCAGGTTACACTGGTTCCAAACTTTTTGGTTTCAAGGTCCCTTGGCCTTTATGGAACTGCCTGGTCAATACTTCTTCCGGGATTTTTCTCACCCTTTGCGGTGTATCTTCTTACCAAGTTCATGAAGAGGATACCTACAGAGGTAATGGAAGCAGCATCCATCGACGGAGCAAACGAGTGGATGATCTTTTCAAGGATCTGTATGCCGCTTTGTAAGGGGGGACTAGCTTCAATCGCCATTTTAGTATTCTTTGACTATTGGAATATGGTTGAGCAGCCACTTATCTTATTGCCAGATGCAGATAAGCACCCACTTTCGGTGTTCTTATCCAGGATAAATACAGGAGAGATCAGCCTTGCATTTGCTGTGGCGGTGATCTATCTGGTGCCACCACTTCTAATTTTCCTCTATGGAGAGGATTATCTGGTAGAGGGAATTTCCTACCAGGGAGGAATAAAGGGATAATTTTGGGAGAGTAATATGTCAGAAGAAATCGTAGTAAAAGAGCAAAATGAAATCGAATTAAAGGATGGGGAAAAGAAACCTCCTAAAAACAGAAAGGACATGGTCAAGAACTTTGCCATTGGATTTTTGTCCGTAATGCTTGTTCTTACTTTCTTTTCCAATACCATCATGAATTATTCGCTGCCCCAGGTGGTGACCAGACAGATCATGGGCGGCAGCATAAGCCCTCAGATTAGAGGCACTGGAACTGTAAGTGCTGAAGATCCATATAATGTTACAGTCAAGGAAACCAGAAAGATCTCAGGTGTTGCTGTTAAAGAGGGCTCACATGTTGAGATAGGCGATGTTATCTACTATCTCGAAGACAAGGAGTCTTCAGAACTTTCTGAGGCAAAAGAAAAACTGGATACCATGGAGCTTTCCTACGAGCAGGCACTGTTTTCAGGAGATGTGCCAAACGATGTTATCAGCAATGTAAGAAGTGGCAGAAATACTACATTTGATACATATCAGGCTGAGCTGGCCAAGGCCACAGACAATTACAACAACGCTCTAAATGCTGACAATGAAGCCCAGGCTGCAATTGATTTTGTAACCCAGAAGGGAAGTTATGATTCAGCCGGTAATTCCTACAATGCTGCAACTCCAGCCTATAGCATTGCAGAGCTTCAATACGACCTTTTGGTTGCTCAGCAAAGAGGCGATGACGACAGAGTAGAAGAGCTTAACAGGCAGATTGCAGAGCTTACCAAGGACAGCGCACAGCTTGGCAATTATGGAACTCAGCAGGGCTTTAGCTATGACCAGAAGCTTGCTACCTTATACCAGCAAAAGGCCAAGACTGCTGCAGATCTTAAAGCTGCTGAAAGAGCCAAGACTGAGCTTCTTACAAGTATTAAAACAGAGATAAGCCTCTGCCAGCAAAGAGATAAGATCAAAGAGCAGAAGGATAAGATCGCCAAGCTTGAAGAGGAGTCTGTTGGAGCTTCTGTAAAAGCACCAGTTGCAGGAACTTTATCAAGTGTAAGTAAGGTTGCTGGAGAGTCCACCTCAGCTGATGAGACCATAGCAGTTATCCAGGTTGATGGAAAAGATATGACGACAAGCTTTTCAGTAACCAACTCCCAGGCTCAGAAGCTCAAGGTTGGAGATAGCGCAAGACCTCAGAATATCTGGCAGTTTGGGGAAGACTTTAAGGCGACTTTAACATCAATTAAAAATGATAAGACAGATCCTGCAAATAAAAAGCTCCTTACATTTAAGCTTGAGAGTAAGGACTTAACACCTGGTCAGTCCATTTCTCTTTCCATAGGAGAAAGGTCTGTGGAATATGACCTTGTAGTTCCAAACAGTGCCATTAAAACAGACAGTAACGGCAAATTTATCCTTGTTGTGAACAGTAAGTCAAGCCCCCTTGGAAACAGATATATCACATCAAGAGTTGATGTAAATGTTCTGGCAAGTGATGATAACAACAGCGCTATTACAGGTGCCATCGACGGAGATGAATTCGTTGTGACAACAGCTACAACACTTATAAAACCGGGAGATCAGGTGAGGCTGGCAGAGCAGTAATGAAGTTTAAGATTTCTTTTGACAAGATAAAAGAGAATATTAAAAGCTTTGGACTTGCCTTCATAAAAGACAAAAAGAAAGTGGCCTTATGGGCAGTGTGCCTGTCTCTGATGCTTGTTTTTGCTATTTTGGGAGCTGTAAGTGGCCACATAATATCCGGACTACCAGATCAGCTTGGAGCCGACAGGTGGTCTGATGAAATGAGGATGGCTCAGGTGTCTCTTTTCCTTACTCAGGACCAGAAGATAACCGAGGACGATATCAAAAGATTTGAGTATGTTGTTGAGCGAAAGCTTCTTGACGCCGGAGTTTCGGATGCAGCTGATGGCAAAGAGGATGCGTTGTCAGGGCCTAAGATCATTGACACCATTGGTATTGATGAGATGTACGGAAGTCCCAAGCTCTCCAATGAGGAAGATGATGGGATAGGAAATCTTTATACCGTAGCCTATTGTGCTCAGGGAACAGCAACTCTTTCTTTTGAAGGCAGAGTTTTGGAAAATGCAGCGGCCATTGGAGTTGGAGGAGACTTCTTTATATTTCACCCACTTACACTTGTGAGCGGAACATACTTTGGCGGCGATGACGACATGAAGGACAAGGTCGTAATAGACGAAGATACAGCCTGGCAGCTTTTTGGTTCCACTGATATTATTGGTCAGAGCGTTTTGATATCAGGAATTCCGCATTATATTACAGGAGTTGTGAAAAAAGAAACTGGTAAGCTCTACGAAGCAGCAGGGCTGTCAAAAAGCTATGTGTATATGTCCTACGACTCCCTTTCAAGATATGGAAATATCTTAAGCGGGGTTATTGAAAACAAAAAGATTTCCGAGGATGGAGCCACGGCAAATATAGGCGGAATAAACTGCGTGGAAGTTCTTTGCCCAAATCCTGTAAACGGGCTTGCTCTTAAGATATCCAAGGCGAGCCTTGTGTCTGATGAAAATGTAGTAGTAGCAATAGACAATACAGACAGGTTTTCTGCTCTTTCACTTTTTTCAGTGCTTAAAAGCTTTTTTACCAGAAGTATGTGGGGCAAAGCTATTTTTTATCCATACTGGGAAAATGTGGCAAGGGGATATGAGGACATCCTTGCACTTATACTACTTATCAGAACGATAGCTCTTTTGATTGTGGTGGCCATAGCTGTAATAGCCATCGTAAATCTTTACAGACACAAGAAGTGGACTGTTAGAGGAATAGTTAAATATCTTTCAGATAAAAAGTATGATCTGGAAGCTGAATATAAACAGAAAAAAGATCAAAAGATGATAGATAGTGCCAACAATGTGTAAAGGCAGAGAGGAGAAATTATGAAAAAAAGGATGATGCAAAGCAGGGTGCTTGGTCTTGGCTTGTGCGGACTTATGGCTGTCACTGTATTTACTGGATGCGGAAAAAAGAGCGGCGAGAGTCTCGTTGATAAGGCCAGCAGCAATACTAAGGATTATGTTTTCAGACAGGAGGTCATAGATTTAGGAGGCAAGTATGACTGCAGTAGTCTCTCCCTTGCTGGTGACAGGGTTTATGCTACTACTTACTCTGATAATGGATACATCACGATCTTTTCATTTAATCCTGATGGAAGTGATCTGAAATCGGTAAAGATCCCAGAGGCAGAAAATGAAGGCCATGGATACATGACCTTTAATGAAGCTGGGGAAATGTACTGCACCCTCAATATTTATGACTACAGTAACTATGAAGAAGATGATGGCGAAATGCACATCATGAATGGAGAAGCTCAGGG
>CAMVJI010000167.1 GCA_947167765.1 uncultured Butyrivibrio sp.
GATCTCTTGGGTTAGCTGTTTTAAATACGATCTTGGACATAAGTCTTTCAAGGTCATAAACAGGGCCAAGATACTCCCTTATCTCTTCCCTTGTGACGACGTTTTTCACAAGAGCTTCAACGCAGTTTTGTCTTAGGATTATCTCATTTTTATCGATAAGTGGCTGCTCAATGAAGCTCCTTAAAAGCCTTGCACCCATGGCAGTTTTTGTTTTATCAAGAACCCAGAGAAGTGTGCCTCTTTTTTGTTTATCCCTCATAGTCTCAACAAGTTCAAGGTTCTTTCTTGTGGAACTGTCAAGGAGCATGAACTTACTTGTAAGATAAGGATAAACGTGAGTAATATTGCTTATCTCAGATTTCTGCATGTCTACCAGATACTGAAGAAGCGCTCCGGAAGCCACTACGCCATTTGGAAAATCATCTATTCCAAGGCCAATGAGGGAAGAAACCTTAAAGTGCTTCATTAAGAGCTTCTTGCACTGATCCTCGTCATAGTAGTGCGAGTCCAGCGGATTTACAAATATCTGAAGCCTGTTTCTAAGTTCATCCAGATCAGCTCCGCTAAACTCAAAGGCGTTATTACAAATGATCTCTGTGGGTGAATACTTGTAGATCTCATCCATAACGCTGCGAAGGCTGTCAACTTCTGTAAGATAAAAGTCACCAGTAGTTACATCTGCAATTGAAAGACCTATTGTCTCTGGTGAGTAAAAGATACACATCAGATAATTATTTTTGGTCTCTTCCAGAGACTGCATATTGAGGTTTGTTCCAGGAGTTACTATCCTTGTAACATCTCTTTTAACAATGCCTTTAGCAAGCTTTGGATCTTCCATCTGCTCACAGATTGCAACTTTGTAGCCCCTTGATACCAGTTTGTTTAAGTAACTTTCTGCAGCATGAAAAGGAACGCCACACATGGGCGCTCTCTCTTCAAGTCCACAGGCTTTACCTGTAAGTGTAAGTTCAAGTTCCTTGGATGCCACAAGAGCATCATCAAAAAAGATCTCGTAAAAATCACCAAGTCTGTAAAACAGTATGCAGTCCTTGTACTCCCTTTTAGTCTGGATGTAGTGCTGCATCATTGGTGATACTTTTTCTATATCTACTTCATCTAACAACGTGGTGTTTCCCACGGCAAAATTCCCCTGTTCTATAGTTTACTTAAATCAGTTCCCCAACATAGTAAAATCCATGGCACTCAAGGAGTTTAACATCAGCAAATTCTCCTATCATTTCCTTGTTTCCAGGAAAGTGTACCAGAGTATTATTACTCATTCTTCCAGTCAAAAGAGATTCATCATGGTCATTAACGCTCTCAATAAGAACGCGCTGAATCTGCCCATCATACTTTAATGTCTGCTCTTTTGCTTCCTCCTGAACAACCTTAAGAAGTCTGTCAAAGTTCTCTTTTACAAGCTCCTCAGGAACCTGATCTTCAAAGGATGCTGCAGGAGTTCCTGTTCTCTTTGAATAAATAAAAGTGAAGGCGTTGTTAAAGTGAGCTTTCTTAACTACATCGATGGTGTCATCTACAGCCTCTTTTGTTTCACCAGGGAAACCTACGATGATATCTGTTGTGATGGCCACATCAGGAAGCTTTGTTCTTATTTTCTGAACGAGGCTTAAGTAATCATCCTTTGTATATTTCCTGTTCATTCTCCGCAAAATCTCAGTGTTTCCAGACTGAAGAGGCAAATGGATATGCCTTGCTATCTTCCTATTTTTTGCAATGACATCTAAAAGCTCATCTGAAAAATCCTTAGGATGAGGAGTCATGAATCTTACTCTCTCAATGCCTTCTATCTCACATACCAACTCAAGAAGGTGGGCAAAAGAGATCTTGCCAGGATCATCATCTTTAAAATCAAGGCCGTAGGAATTAACATTCTGGCCAAGGAGCATAACTTCTTTTACGCCGTCAGCTGCAAGCTTTTCGCACTCTCTGATAATATCCTTAGGAGCTCTTGAGCGCTCTCTTCCGCGCACGTAAGGAACTATGCAATAGGTGCAGAAATTGTTGCATCCAAACATAATATTTACCCCGGACTTAAAGGGATACTTACGAAACACTGGAAGGTCCTCAACGATCTTGTCAGTCTCTTTCCAGATATCGATTATCATTCTGTCTGACTCAAGACAGGTATTTAAAAGTTCTGCAAATTTGTAGATATTATGTGTTCCAAAAATAAGATCCACAAATCTGTAGCTCTTTTGAATCTTCTCAACAGCTTCCTGCTCCTGCATCATACAGCCGCAGATAGCTATCTTCATGTGAGGATTACTCTTTTTATGATTGCTGCACTGACCAAGACGGCCAAAAACTCTCTGGTCCGCATTGTCCCTAACTGTACATGTATTATAGATGACAAAATCTGAATCTTCTGAATCTGTTTCTTCATAGCCTGCAAGTTTAAGTATTGCAAGGAGCTTTTCTGAATCTCTTGCATTCATCTGACAGCCAAAGGTTACGACGCAGGCTTTTGGCTTTCTACCAAGCTCTTTTTCAAGTGCAGATACCTTTTGTTTTGCAAGCTCTATAAACTCAAGCTGACGAAGGCTCTCAGCATCTGTTACATCATTTTTACTACTGTTTAAAACGTTAATACTCATTACAAAAAAACTCTTTCTATCAAATCTTAAAATCTTTATACACTTTAGCAAGTCCAAGGAGGATTTCAACAACCTTCCTCATCTCCTGAACTGATGCATACTCATATTTGCCATGGTAGTTGTAGCCACCAGTGCAAAGATTAGGACATGGAAGACCCTTGTAGGAAAGTGAAGCTCCGTCTGTGCCTCCTCTTATTGGAACATCGATAGGCACAATATCAAGAGACTCCATTACCTTCTTGGCATTGTCCACAAGATGCATGTGAGGCTTTATCTTTTCGATCATATTGTAGTACTGATCTCTAAGTGATACTTCTACAGTTCCCTTTCCGTACTTCTTGTTAAGGAAGTCTGCTGCAGCCTTAAACAGCTCTTTTTTCTCGTTGAAAAGAGCTTCATCATGATCTCTTATTATGTAAGAAGCAGTTGCAGACTCTGTAGATCCCGTGATCTCAGTAAGATGGAAGAAACCTTCTCTTTTCTCTGTGTACATAGGGTTCTGGAATGCAGGTAAAAGTGAATGGAATTCGTAGCAGATTAAAGATGCGTTTATCATCTTGTTCTTGGCATCTCCAGGATGAACGCTCCTTCCATTGACCTTTATGACGCCCTCTGCTGCATTGAAGTTCTCGTACTCAAGCTCTCCAAGCTTACCGCCGTCAACAGTGTAGGCATAAGAAGCGCCAAATCTGTCTATGTCAAAGAACGCTGTTCCTTCTCCGATCTCTTCATCTGGTGTAAAAGCTATCATTATAGGACCATGCTGGATGCTCTCATCTGTCAAAAGCGTTTCTGCCATAGTCATGATCTCAGCTACTCCCGCTTTGTCATCAGCACCAAGAAGCGTCGTTCCATCAGTGACAATAAGGTCTTCACCAATATGATTTTTAAGTTCAGGGAAGCTGTCCGGTGAAAGAATGACTTTGCCATCTGAACTAAGTATTATATCATTTCCGTCGTATTTCTCTACTATTCTGGCCTTAACATCTTTTCCACTTACCTCATCAGATGTGTCCATGTGGGAAATAAAGCCAATCTTAGGAGCATTCTCATATCCCTTTGAAGCTGGGATAACTCCGTAAACATAGCAGTGGTCCTTATCATAAAAGACATTGCTTACGCCAATAAGGTTCATCTCTTCATAAAGGAGCTTAGCAAGGTCATGCTGCTTCATTGTAGATGGAGATGTACCTGTTGTATCATCAGACTGAGTGTCTATTTTTACATATCTTAAAAACTTTTCAATTACATCGATGTTACTCATTTTGTTTTCCTTTTTACTTTGTTTTTCTTTGAAAAAGAAGAATCTTTTTCGCTTATATATATCCTTACGGACCTGTCAGCCATCAGCTCAGTAAACATCTGATTTTCAGATGCAAAAAAGCTCTCAGCTGCTTTTCCTTTTGTCTTTGGCTTTTCTATTTTGAGACCTCTATTGTCGGTATCAGTAATAATCTGCCATTTTAACCCTTCAGGAAGCTTTGGAAGCGCTATTTCCTGATTGGTCCAGTTCATGTTAAAGCAGGCATATATAAATGGCTCTTCCTTTTCGTAAAGCCCGCAAAACAGTATACCCAAAAGGTGTGAATATCCTGAAAGATCAGGTCTGTATGCTTCTCGTCCATGGCAGGAAATATCTGGATATCCACAGGATAAGTGATCCATAAGCCTAAATGGCTTATTTTCATGGAGAATCCTGTATTTAAACCTAAGGCTAATAAGGAACTTAACATATTCCAGAATATCAGGGTTTTTATCCATAGCCTTCCAATCAACCCAGCCAGTTTCATTGTCCTGGCAATAAGGATTGTTATTACCACCCTGAGAATTGCCAAATTCATCTCCTGAAAAGATCATGGGAGTTCCCTGAGATAAAAACAGCATAGTAAGGATATTCTTGATCTGCTTTTTACGAAGGTCCAGGATTTCGTGCTTTCTGGTCCTTCCTTCTATTCCGCAGTTCCAGCTAAGGTTGTTATCTGTGCCGTCCTTGTTATTTTCGCCATTTTCCTCATTGTGCTTGTGCTCATAGGAAACCAGGTCAAATAACCTGAAGCCCTCATAGTCACAGATATAATTAATGATGCCGTGATCTGTGCCCTGAGCGATCATGCTCTTTAAGAAATCAGAAACAGAATTATCATCGCTCTTTAAAAAGCGCCTTGAATTGTATAAAAAGGCATTGTTGTAATCAGCAAGAAGGCGAACAGGAGGCTCTTTTCCCTCGTAGATATCAGCGTAGTTGAACCATTCGTTCCATATCTTGATATCAGTAAACAGTGGTTCATTTGTAATAAGCCTTATAGGAATGGCCTTACCCTTTAAATGGAATCCATCCACATGATATGTGCAGCGCCAGAACCTCAGGGCATCCATTATTAGAGTCCCATTTTCATGCTCATCAAAATAAAACTGCATAATGACCTCAAGGCCGTTTTTATGCATAGTTTTTACAAACTCTTTAAATTCATTTTCCGCATCATCTGGGTTTTCACAATATGCGGTTCTTGGAGCAAAGTAAAAGCCCTTTTTGTATCCCCAGAAGTTTAGCTTAAGCTTAACGCTGTTTTTAT
>CAMVJI010000168.1 GCA_947167765.1 uncultured Butyrivibrio sp.
CATGCTCACCATTCCGTGTACCTGTAGCTCGTCTTGCTGCTGCTCAGGCTGCTATCGCTGAGAAGGCTGCACAGAAGAGCTGCAACTGCGGTGATGATGCTAAGAAGTCTTTCGTAGACGATGAGACAAAGGCTAAGCTTGAAGAGGCAGCTAAGAAGGCTGAGGAGATCGCTAAGGATCTTGCTAATCAGTCAGCAGATGTTGCTAAGGCTGGTCTTGAGGGACTTAAGGCTGGTGTTGACGCAGCTATCAAGGCTTACAAAGAGAACAGAAATAAATAATTCTTACAACATGTAAGACAAAGAAAGGGGATTGGCCATCTGGCCAATCCCCTTATTTGTTAATTGATATTTACAGATGCTGATCTCTGTCAATCTTGTCGTAATGCTTAAGGAGCCAGGGCTCGATAGCAGCAGTGAGCTTCATATCAAGATTGAAGATATAAACAGTAAATGTAACTCCGAATAAAATAGCTATAACAATTACTATGATCTTTAGTACATGTAAAAATATAGACATATTTATTGATACTCCTTAGTTTTTCATAATTTAAACCTTAAAAACACTTATTAGAAGTGTTTCAAATTCATCATTTTACCAGCTCTGGTCGTCTGGCAGGATCTCCAGTGATGGATCTATAGGCTCTTCCTGCATTACAGTTCTCATGAAGGAATTGATCTGATCACGAACGCCCTGGCGGGAGATGATACGTGGATCGAAGAGGTCATGGGATACCCATACAAGAGGAATTCCTTTTTCACGAGCCTTTTCTTCGAAGAGACCGTGCATTCCATCAAGGGCCTTGCAGCTCATGTGCTCCCAAAGAATTACCATGTCTGCGTTGAACATCTCAACAAACTCCCAAAGCTCATCAAGAAGAACCTTGTAACCGCCGTGGGTTCTGTTTCTCATGATCATATTTTCTGTAAGCCATGCCATGTCGTAAATGGCCTGCTCTCTGTTTTCAGGTGTATCTTCTGTTACAAGTTCTTTTGTTGATACCATTGAAAGCATATCTGTAAGAGGAACGATTCCCCAGCAGTTAAGAAGCCAAACAAGGAAGTCCATGTAGTAGTGGGACTGTACACCCCAAACTATTGCGCGGTGGCGATATTCCTTGGCTGCCATTTTCTTTTTTGCATAGGCCTGTCTTGCAAGCTTGGTAATCTTGGTATCTGCTTTTTCAAAGGCTGCAATTCTGCCGCAGATAGCCATGTAGTTGGTCTCTGTGTAAAGAGCAAGGTTTGAACCAAATACCTGTGGGTAAGGAGTGCGGTTCATTTCAAGCCATTCCAGGCGGCACTTTGTAGCGTAGTTGACACGCTTTGCACACTCAAAATATGCACCCCAGTCCCACTTGACTCCTGTATGTTTTTCAATGAAAGCTATGGCATTTCTGATCTCCTGAGCAGCATATTCCTGAACGTCATCCTCTCTGTGACGAAGAGGAGCAGCAAGCTGGAATACAGGTATTCCGTCCTCGTGCTCGAGGCGCTGTGAGATGACACCATTCCCTAGAAGGGATCCGTCACAGGTGGTGTTACACTGGATAGCACAGGCTCCAAGGATAGGAGCATCATCATCTATTGAAACTCCGGCTTCTGCCTCAGGCATAGGACATACGTCGCCTGCAAGACCAAATTCCTGGGCCACATCAATGTAGTGGCAGGCAGCACGCTGATTGAGAAGTACTGATACGTAAGTCGATGGAGTTTCGCGGCTTAAGCACTTAAGAGTAGGAAAGCCCATCATTACAGCTGTCATCTCGTTCTCGTCAACAAGTACTACCTTATCTGAAAACTTCTTGTCATTGCCAATCCTTCTATCGCCCCTGAAAAGAGAATCCAAAAGATTAGCTACATCCTTGATTACTAGGTCCTGTTCCTCGTGGCAGATACGAAGGTATTCGCCTCTAAGTCCCTGGGTATGTCTGTCTACCATCATGGGAACAGCCAGATAATTGGCCATCCAGCGGTAGCGGAACATTGCCTTTACATTTCTTGGCTTCATAACAAACTTGCCAAGAGTCATCATTATTCCAAGCCATCTGGAATAATCGTACATGGTATCAACGAGACCACGCCATTCACGGCGCTTTCTAACTCGTGATCCCTCTTTATAAAAATCGCCTAATCTGTCGGCGCCAACCTGCTTAGCCATTTGCGTCACCTCTCTGAATCTTTTTGATCTCTATACTCTCAACAAAAGCCTGGACTCTGGTCTGCATCTGACCTGATGTTCCAATGCTGTATGGTCTGTCAACAGCAAGGACAGGATAGCCATATTTGTTTCTGAGTATCTGTGAGCCCATCATCTTTTCATAGGCCCATGGGTCGCAGAACTTCATCTGCTCATAGATGATACCATCTGCCTTATATTCTTTTGCAAGCTCATCCACGTAGATACGTCGGTGATCCATCTTCTGAGTATTCATAAAGCGAGGGCATTCGCCTCGGTTCATGTACTGCCTGCAGATCTGGGTAAGAGCATCTTCTTCATCATTTAGGATTATAGGATTTCTTCCCGGAAGAGAGCCGTAGCAGAATCTGTCTGCGCATACGTAAGCTCCGGAGTCCTCAATGAGTTTTACAAAGTCCGTATCATCGACTTCAGAACCAACAACCATTACTCTTGCTCTGAATTTTCCTTTTTCGTAAGGTTCTCTTGTTTTAAGTTCTTCCAAAGTCTCTTCAAGTTTGTCTGCGATGAGGTACTTTGGAGCAACGTAAGTGGCCAGGGTTATGACGTTAAACTCATAGCCAGTGATCCTTGGATTATCTTCTTTTCTATAATCGCCAATTGCACGGATAAGTTCACAGATGTGATTGTGCTCTTTGACAGCCTTTCTGATAGCAGCATCTGAGGTATCGATGCCATACTTTTCTGAAAGGGGCTTTAAGATATGGTTCTTACATTGTAGTACGTACAGATTAAGGCCGTTGTCATCAGCCTTCATGGGAATTTCCATATATTCGAAAAAGAAATTGTCTTTTCCCTTTCCAACAGCCTCAAGAAGTTCCATATTTTCTATGCAGCGGTTCATCATAGAGCATCCATCTGGGGTGATGATGCAGTCTGCGAAGTTATAGCCGCCCTCAATAGCGCGCTCTAAAAGGGCGCGAGAGTATTCGCACAAGAAGCTTGTCATATAATACGTGGAAATATCTAAAGACCCTGTTCTTGGTGCACGAAGACGTGCAGAAAAACAGCCATCAAGATTGAGAAGCACTTCAGGAGTGTTCTCACAGGTGTAGCAGGCACATATCTTCCCCTCTGACTGTGCCTTCTGGATCAGCTCATTGTTTGCCTCAAGGAGCAGATTCTCAAAGAATATTAAGTTTTTAAGATCCTTCACTTTTTCCCCTACCTTTTTTCACATAATACTTATTAATTTAGTCTAATATATGTGGCTAATACTGTCAATTTATAGTGCATTTTTACAAATGAATTGGATGCCATAGAATTTGAATTCATTAAATGTGTCTAAAATATCCTCTGTTTTATTGATTATTTATTGACGCAATAGAGAAACAATTTTTATAATGAATAGTAAGACAACTATTGTTAAACTGAGGGATAGTATGGCAACTGCTGAGACTAAAACAAGTAGTTCAAGTTCATATACAGGACTGGATTCTTTTGATGATAATGCTATCGAGAAAGAGCTTTCTATTTGCAAGCAGTTTGGAGCTGATGTAGATAAGCTAAGATCACTTAATTTTAACGCGCTTCAGCTTGCTGAGATCAGAAAGGGAATTGCAGATAAGGTAGATGTGTCCAGATACATGGATCCATCTTTGTCCTGGACTGCAATGGAAGAGCTGCGCCTTGAGATGTATTCTGGCATAGATATGTCTGAATATCGCAAGCAGGGGTTTGATTTTTTGCAGTTATCCGAGATAAGAAAGGGAATTTCGGAGGGCATTGACGTATCTGTTTATGCCAAAAAAGAATATTTTGCGGACCAGATGAGAGAGATCCGCCTTGGTCTTTCAAAAGAAGGCGAAGTGCCGGTGGTTTTTTACCTTGATCCTGCCTTTGATTCCATGCAGATGCGTGAAATAAGGAAAGGCCTTCAGAGCGGAATTGACATTTCCATGTACGCCCACCCTTCTGTGCCCTTCATGAAGATGAGGGTTGTAAGGAATGCGGCAGTAGATGGTCTTCAATTTGAAAGAGCTGTTTTTGAAAGATATAACGCCAACATCCTTGAGCAGATGCACAAGGCTTATGTGGAAAAAATAGATATCAGTAAATACGTTCACGACAGGTTTGATGCGGAACAGCTAGAACAGGTAAGACTCGCAATCAAAGAAGGGCTCCCTATTGACGACTATATCTCAGGGGATATGCGAGGAGACGCCATAAAAGAGATAAGGCTTGGCCTTGAGAGCGGCGTTGATGTAAAGCAATATGCTGATGTTGTCTATGGCTGGCAACAGATGCAGGAGATGAGAAAGGGCCTTGAGCATCAGATAGACATAACTCCTTACAGAAAGCCTTTATATCAGGCTGACCAGATGAGGGAGATAAGAAAAGGTATCGAAGCAAGCCTTGATATCAGCAAATACTCTTCAATGATGTACACCGCCAGGGATATGCGGCGCATCAGGAAAAAACTTGAGGCTGGCGGCTATGATATCGAAAAGACCATTGCTGCGGAAAACCAGGCTGCGGCTGAAGGTGCACCAACCGGTCAGTTATCTGAAACAGATGTTTTCGTGCAGGACATGATTCTTCACAAGGATACCTATATTGCCTTTGAAGACAACAATATGAAGTGCTTTTTGACTTTGCCTGACCGTATGGATGGCAAGAAGTACACTGAAGATATCCTTCTTAAATTCCTGGAAAAATGCGGCGTCATATATGGTGTTGACAAGGAAGCTATAAAGAAGATTTCCAATGCGGGAAGATCAGTAATAAGAGAACTTGTAGCATCAGGAAAAGAAGTGATAAATGGTGCCAATGGTCATTACACCTTCTATTTTGATACTGAGGTAAAGGAGGAACCTGAGCTTTTAAAGGATGGCTCTGTGAACCTTGATAACATCAAATATCTTCAGTCTGTAAAGGTGGGAGATAAGATCGCTGAATACCACAAGGCTTCAAAGGGCGTTGATGGATATGACGT
>CAMVJI010000169.1 GCA_947167765.1 uncultured Butyrivibrio sp.
CCCTCTGAACCAGAAGGAGTTGTTGAGCCTTGGCTTCCCTCAGGAGTTGTAGAACCCTGATTTCCCTCAGGGGAAACTGTTCCACCACTTCCCTGTCCCGCATTACCTGAAGTCTCCTGCGTTCCGTCTCCTGTACTAGTGCCTGGGTCAGCCTGACCACCCGTTGACTGCGAACCATCTGATGTAGATTGGTCGCCTTGATCAGAACTTCCCGATCCCGAATTATCAGAGCCTGAATTTTCAGATGCAGGAGTCGTGGTATTTTCGTTAGTGTTTGTATCCGAAAATGTCGCATCCTCAGCCGCAAATACTGTCATGCTCATCATACTTGATGCAAGTATTATTGCCATGATCTTACAAAATTTCTTTTTCATCTCTTTTTCCCTTTAATCTCTAAGCTCATCAGTTATCACGTAAACCCTAAGGGGTGTTTCGCCAATTTCAAATCTGTTCATGCTGTAGCCGTTTTCAACAAGTTCATCATCTATCTCACTGCACAAAACTTCTCCAAAGTGCTCAATGGTGGCGTCCATTTTGAAATCCTCAAAGTCATTTAAATATTTATTTTCATACTTTGAGATGCAGCCTGCGATAAGACTCTCAGTCATTTTGTAGTCGATGATGTCTTCGGAAGTCCTTATAGTGCAGTTAATTTCCACAGTATGGACATGACTGTTGTCTTTATTCCCATCAAAGCTGTGCTGTATCGCCACGAAGCTCTTTAGTTTGTAGGATTTTTCAGTACTTGCCAGCATGATAAGCTAATATATCCCTAATAATAAATATTTCTTACAGTTTAATCATAATAAATGCACAAGTGATAAGCCATAAACAATACATAAAAAAAGAGGTATTTTGAATTTTAATTTACAATCATAAAACCCTCCTTAGAAATAAAATTCTAAAGAGGGTTATGATTTTAAGTATGATCATCGCTCAATACCTTTAAATAATTCAAGGTGTGATAAGCAATTCCAAGCTTATTGCCTTCATATGCATTTAGCATTTTGTCATAGCTTGTTTTTATGGCACCAAGTCCATCTTTATAATAGGTCACGCTGTTGTTTGTCTGTGAAAGAAGACCTGGCTGCAGCTCATAAACTGTGACTATTCTCTTGCCAAGCCTAGCTGACATTTCTACCTCAGTCCTTATGTCTTCTATCTCATTAGCTTTATTGTAATTAAGGACAAATACCTGGTCTGAGCTGTCTATAAGGCTATTTAAATGCTCTTCATATCCCATAAGGTCAAAGGAATATGGCACACAGATGCACATTTCTATGTTGTAAGAGCGCCTTTCGATCTTATCCCGAAGAGCCTTCATGTTTTCTATATACTCGTCCATGATAAGCTGCGGCGTACTGTGCCATTTATCAAGAACATAAGGCTCTATGTCATAAACAACTCCAATTATCCTTTCTCTTCTGGACACATAGTTGTTTATATAAGCAATCCTGTCGATCACTGCCTCGGCGTAGCGGAAATTATCCAGATAGGACCAGGTAGGTTCTCCGTCAAGAATGTACACATCTATCCCTTTATCTGACATCCTTCTGAGAAAAGAAACTATCTCTTCATCGGAGTACTCCGGCTTTAGATACTGATATATCTCAGTGATATTATTGGAAACAAGACACTCTATATCCTCTTCATCCGGCAGATGATCCCAGGAAAAAGTTCCTGCCCCAAATGGATGATCAGGCTTTATGATCTTTTTCATATCTTTCTCCGGCTCTTGTGAGCTTACATCTTCTGTATCTGGTCCATCAGCTTTTGCAACCTCAGAAGATGGCATCGAATCTTCCGGCACTGAAAGTGTGTCACCAGCATAATTATCATTTTCTACCTGACAAGCCACAAGAAAAAGCATAGCCAATATGATACATAGTATGTTTTTTATTTTCCTAGTCTTCTTCAAAAAGTTTCTTCTTTCTATCTATCATTTCCTGGATGTTTTCCATATATAGTTTAACATCCTTAACATTATCGCATCGTTCTATCCTGCCACCCTGATAATACACTCTTTTAGTTACTGTTCCAGCACCAAGAGCCACAATTGACTGAACTTCTTCGTTTATCAGGATATTGTAAATACCTGCTTTACCTTCTCTAGCATAACCGGTATTCTCAAAATTCCCACTTATGTTCTTTTGTCTGTACAGATAGTAAGGTTTAAGGCCCATGTCCGCAGCGCCTTTGGACGCAATGTCTGCCATATTTTGAATATCACTTATAGTATCAAGCATAGGTATTTTAAGCTTACCAGAAATCTCTTTTTCCCTGATGACTTCAAAAAGCCTTGAGCCTCTCTTGATAGCCAGACAATGGACAGTAAGGTCATCCGGATCAAGCTTACCAATCTCACTTATGGTATGAGCTACGTCGCTGCTGGTCTCTCCAGGAAGTCCAAGGATAATATCCATGTTTATATTATCAAAGCCTTCCTCCCTTGCCATCTTAAAGGCATCAATAAGCTGAGAGACGGTGTGTCGTCTTCCTATTAGTTTAAGCGTATCATCGCTCATGGTCTGGGGATTAACAGAAATCCTGGTAACGCCCATTTCCTTCATGGCCTTAAGCTTATCTCTTGTTATTGAATCAGGCCTACCTGACTCAACAGTGAACTCTTTTACCTTTGAAAGATCTATCTTTGCTCTCAAGTAGCCAATAAGCCTTCTGATCTGGTGTGGTTCTAAGGTTGTAGGAGTTCCTCCGCCAATGTACACAGTATCAAGGGTCTTATCCTTAAAGTTCTCTGCTACATAGTCTATCTCTTTTTCAATACAGGACAGATAATCATCTACGATACCGCTAAAAGCGCCTATTGGATAAGATGTAAAGGAGCAATAAAGACATGTTGTGGGACAAAAAGGAATTCCAATGTAAAGGCTGTAGCCATTTACGTAATCAATGTCCTTGAGTATATCTTTTTCTCTCTTTGCAATATCTATAGCGATATTTATCTTGTTATCTGAAACAAGATAAGTATCCTTCATATATTCTTGTATCTCTTTATCAGATCTGCCCTCTTCAAGAAGGTTCATAGCTATCCTGGTTGGGCGGATTCCTGTAAGGTCTCCCCAGGGTAGTTCTTTTCCTGTCTTTTTAGAAAGATCCAGATAGATTTCTTTCTTCAGATCATTTTTTGTCTTATTTACATCAATAAAGGATATCTCATCATTTGGTGAAATATCCTTTTCTTTTTCATGACTTGATCCAGGCTCTCCAATAATAACTCTTATCTCCTCAGTAGGATAAAAAGCCTTGTAAAGAGAGAGAATGTCATATTGAAACTTGTCTTCTTTAATATAAATTATCTGCATTTTCTTAAATTATAAATGGATTGTACTGTTTCTCATGGCCAACCGTAGTAACTTCACCATGCCCAGGATACACTATAGTGTCATCTGGAAGCACAAATATCTTATCCTTCACTGATCTTATAAGTTCACTTGTGGAGCTTGTGGGGAAATCAGTTCTTCCAACAGACTCTTCAAAAAGAGTATCTCCACTTATAAGAATGTTACCATCTTCAAAATAGTAGCAGCATCCGCCGCTGGTATGACCAGGTGTCTTTAGGACCTTACATTTAAGATCTGCTGCTTCAATAACTTCACCATCTGTATAAAGAATATCCGGAGACACAGCCAGATTCATACCATAGTTATTTGAAAGATTAAGGTATGGGTCCTTGCAAAGAGCCTCTTCCTCTTTAAGACAGCCAAGCTTTGCGCCAGATAGATCCTTAAGCTCTTTTGCACCGCCAATATGATCAAAATGTCCATGGGTTAAAAGGATCAGATCCACAACGATATTGTTTTCTTTAAGAGTCTCATATATCTTAGCGCCTCTGTCTGCAGGATCAAAAAAGATACAATGTCTGTTTCCATCCTTATCAGCGGCGTTCTCATTAAAAACAAAGTAGCAGTTGGTTCCGATCATGCCCAAAGTGAACATTCCAACCTTAATATCAGCCATCAGCTCGTTGTCCTTTCAATATCGATAACACTATCAATCTGCCTTATCTTGTCCACTATATCCCTGAGCTGATCCCTTGAAGAAACCTGGAAAGAGGTCTCCATGGTAGCAAGTCCCTGCTTGCTGGTCCTGGTATTCATGGACAGGATATCTATATCTTTTTCAGTAAGAGCCCTTGATACATCAGCAAGAAGACCACTTCTGTTATTGGCAAAGATCTTGATGGTTGCAGCATATTTGCCACCGCTGGCACCGGTATCGCTCTGCCATTTGGCTTCGATCAGCCTTGTTCTGTCCTCTTCCTGCATCTTGACTACATTGATGCAGTCTCTTCTGTGTATTGATACGCCTCTTCCTCTTGTTACAAATCCGCAAATATCATCTCCAGGAACAGGATTACAGCACTTGGAAAATCTAACTGCAACGTCATGTACACCCTTAACGATAATGGCGTTTTCAGAACCTGAAACCTGAGGAGTAACATTGGACTCTGCAACAGCCGCAAGAACCTCTTCATCAGTGATATTGCGCTTATGCTCTTTATCACCAAGCTCTAAGATCTTGTTGATGATCTGGCCTTCCTTAAGGCCGCCATGTCCAACAGCTGCAAGAACAGCATCCCATTCATGGAAGCCGTATTTCCTTGTAACTATGGCCTGGTATTCAGGTTTGGCAATGGAGAAATAGTCCATTCCCTTACTTCTGCAGTATTCTATCAGCAGTTCTTTTCCCTTAAGGATATTCTCTTCCTTAAGCTCATGTCTGAACCACTGGTTGATCTTGTTTTTAGTAGAGGTTGATCTTGCAATCGAAAGCCAGTCCCTGCTTGGTCCCTTTGAGTTCTGGCTGGTCACGACCTCAATTCTGTCACCGTTCTGAATCTTGTAATCAATGGGCACAAGCTTGCCATTTACCTTGGCTCCGATCATCTTATTGCCAACTGCAGAATGGATGCTGTAAGCAAAGTCGATAGGTGTTGATCCGGCAGGAAGGTTTTTAACTTCTCCAGTAGGTGTAAAGCAGTAAACATCTTCTGAAAAGAGATTAAGGTCGCTCTTTAAAAGGCTCATGAACTCCTGGTTATCAGAAAGATCCTGTTGCCACT
>CAMVJI010000170.1 GCA_947167765.1 uncultured Butyrivibrio sp.
AACAAAATAATTAAAATTTTTTAAAGTGCAGAACCCGCATGGTTCTGCACTTTTTATATTTTTATCAGAAAAAAATTAAAAAATACAAAATTAAAGATTTTTATGATGGTTCGTATGATAGGCGGTTTGCTACAATGCATTTACAGTCGTTATTTGGGAAACGAATTGTGAATATTGTGTGTTTGATTATTTTTTAGGAGGGAACCAAAAGTTATGAAAAACAGAGTTAACAAACAGATCATCAAAGCGCTTTCAGTAGGTCTTGCAGCAAGCATGGCACTTCAGCCAGTAACTGCATTCGCTGATGAAGGTGAGCCAGTAGCTCCTGCACAGGATCCTGTAGAGTCAGTTCCTGCAACAGAGGTTGTACAGCAGGATGTAGCAAAGGGCCCTGCTGATGTTGCTCAGGCTGCAGCAGATGTAGTTTCACACGAAGCACCTGCTCCTTCAGTTGAGGCACCTGTAGTAGAAGCTGATGCAGAAATAAAACCAGATGCAGAGGCAGAGGTTAAGCCAGTTGATAAGGGGGGAGATCTTCAGGTAACTGAGTCTGATGCTGGTATTGTTACAGACGATATAGCTGACACTGCTAAAGCTGGTGAGGCTGGAGTAGATATAACAATTACTGCAGAAGTAGATTTTGAAATTGGGAAGCGTCCTGATGTTGATATTAGCGTAGAAAAGAAAGATTATTCTCAGGATGTAATTGATGCTGCTAAGAATCTTGCAGACAATACTAACAACATAGCTGATGCAGAACCAGAAATTGATAGTGTAAAGAAAGATCTTATCATTGCAGAGAATGCCGATGTTGCATCAGATAAAGCTTTTGATGCTGCAGCTGATACTATGGCTGATATTCAGAAAAAAACTGAAGATGTTGAGCAGACTGTAAATCAGGCCCTTGAAACAGCTAACACACTTGCTGATAATATCAAGAATGCTACTTCTGTTGCTGATGCTCAGAAAGCATATGATGACCTTACAAATCTTGCATCTGATACTGCTGATGCAGTTGATACATACAATAAAGCTCTGTATGGTGAGGATGGCAATGGCGGACTTATGGCTAAGTACGCTGCTGCAAGAATAGTACTTGAGAATACTCAGAATAGATTTGACGCAGCTATCGGAGAATACTCTGATGAAGAGAATGCTGGAACTGGTGCAAGGGGTAGCATAGAGGCTGCAGAAGCTAAGGTTGCTGCTGCTGAGAAGGAAGTTCAGGATCTCGAGAATGCAATTGAAGCTGCTAAGAATAATATCGAGAGAGTTAATAAGGCAGCACTTGATATTGCTAGGCTTCAGGATCAGATAAATAAGGATGCCAAAGAAGGCCTTGATGTTTCTGACAAGCAGGATGAGCTCTTTGTAAAAGTTATGCAGGAGTATTATGCAGATCAGATGCTTCCAGATAATGCGTTTGGTGCTTATCTGACTAAAGAAGGTGACTATTTCAAAGTAACTTACACAGTTCCATCTAAATATGGATTTGTACGTTGTGCACAGTATTTCGATTATAACACAAACGAAGCTGGCGAGTTTGTGATGTATCCAAAGGCTCCAGAAGAGATTGGCGCACTTGAAAGAATTGCTGCTTATGAAAAGTACCATAATGTTACTTTGTCTGATGATCAAAAAGAAGCATTCTATTTTGTTGATGATTTTGGAATCAAGCACTACAGATTGAAAGTTGAGGTTGAAGATAGCCTTGTAAAGGTAGGGGATAATTATTATCTTAAGGGCGTTGGCGGTAGTGATACCAAGACTCTTGTAACACCAGTTGCTGCTCCTACAAGTACTAGTGATATAAGCAAGGTTAAGGGAACAAAAGAGGCAGTTTCTATCGCTAACGAGAAAGTTCAGTATACAATTGACAATGATGGACACTTGGTAGAGACAACTTATGCTGATGTTACTACAACAACTTACCAGAAGTTTGTAACAAAAGCTCATGATTACATAAAGGGCGGTTATGGTGATGAAGCTAAAACCGCTGAGGCTGATAAACTACTAAAGGGTGACGAAAAAATCGTTGCTGTAGAAGTTAAGGATCTTGAGTCAAAACAGACATATTATGTTGTTACCGGAAATTACACTCCATCTTTTGTGATAGAACTTGATAATCGTGGCATTTGTAAGAGACATGATATTGATAAGCATGGTGGAGCAGATGCTATCAAGAACATGGCTCTTAACGAGACACTTCAGGATATTATAGAAGGGCTTAGCGGATATTCTGTTACTGAGAATGATCTGGTAGCTGGTATGAGGCAGCCAACCTTATTGAATCCATGGGTAGGTGGTGAAAACGTATATATTTCAGGAAGTGTTGTTATCACAAAAGACGGCATTGAAGCTAAACAGATCAAGTCTGGTGAGCTTACAAGTGAAAGGGCAGCCAAGGCAGCAGAGGGAGATATCCTTAGAAGAGTAAATGAGGCTCTTTCATCAGACAAGCCTGGTAAAGCAAGTATCAATTGCTGGGACAAATATGATGAGTGGAATGAGAATGTTGGCTTTAAGGTTGCAGATTCTGCAGTAGATATTCAAACTGAAAGATACAAAAAACTTTCATACTGCATAGAGTATATCAAGAACGTTAATGAGAAAACTAAAAACGGCGAGCCGATTTCCCAGACTGTTTACTATAACAGCAAGAGAGCCTATGAAATTATCCAGGATGCATTAATGAACAACAGTGATGATGCACTTAATGTTGATCAGTATGAGGAAATCAAGAAGGCTAAGGAACTCTTCGATAAGTACGATAGATATTCAAAAGAGGCTGCACAGGTTCAGGCTGATATTGACAAGACTCAGGATGATATTGATACTCTTGAAGAAGCAATTGATGATCTTAGTGCAAAGCATGGCAACAAGAAAGCAGGAGAAGTACTTGTTGATGTTGATGACTTTGCTGACTATTTCAAGGTATCTGATGACTTCATTATGGAATACTTCAGCAACGAGCCATGGGAAGAGATAAAGAATCAGGGCGACGAAGCACTTAAGGAAAAGATTGATGGTTATAAAGATAGCCTTAAGGAAATGCCTGTTGATAAGTTTATCAAATTCCTTGATGCACTTAAGGATGCAGCAAAGGCTAAGAAGGGAGAAATCGAAAGCCTTCTTAAGGTTGTTCAGAAGCAGCGCGATGATTCTCAGAATGACCTCAATGATACAATCAATCGTCTTACACCTCCTTCAAGTGATGACGATGATGATACAACAGGTGGCGGAGACGACACAACAACAGGCGGCGGAGATGGCACAACAACATTTATCCCTGTAGCTGTAACTCCTGCAACAAATGTAGTTGCTCCAGCAGCTGACAACGCACAGGCACCTGCAGTTCTTGGTGCTAGAACAACAAGAAGAACATCAGCTAAGTCAGCAGCTGATACAGACGCTGTAGCAACAGATAACAGCAATGGAAATGGTGGCAATGACAACTCAGCAGTAGCTGGTGCACAGAAGGAAGAGACCAAGACTCCAGAAGCTCCTAAGGAAGAGACTAAGATTGAAGATAGCGATACAGCTCTTGCAGCAACTCCTGAACTTGAGGAGAAGGGCTTTGCATGGTGGTGGCTCCTCATCCTTGCAGCTATCGCAGGCGTATCTGTAGAAGAGTATGCAAGAAGAAAGAGCAACAAGGCTAAGGCAGAGGCTAAGGACTCTACTAAGATCAATAAGTAATTCTCTAATCAAACACATTTTTTATAAAGAGAAGGGCGGATCTTATGATCCGCTCTTCTTGTATGCATAAAAAATGCGCAGTCTTGAGACTGCGCGTTTTTCACATTACTATGACTCATATTTACTAAGTTTTTTCTGGAGCTCAGCGATGGTAGCATCTTTATCAGCGATGGTAGCATCTTTATCAGCGATGGTAGCGTCTTTATCAGCGATGGTAGCATTTGCATCATCGAGCTGCTCCTGAAGTTCATCAATCATGTACTTGACTGTGTTTCTATCGAGAATCTGAAGTTCTTTTGACCACATCTCCATCACCCTTTCTATGTTCTGACATAGGTCATATAAATCAGAATACATGGATTTAAAACTTGGATATTTGGTAATCAGTTCAATGATGTATTTGGGCTCATCACATCCAAGGAACGTAAGCCATGCATCAAGTTCACTTTCTATACCTCTATTATGAAGTTTCTCAAGGAAAATATCAATTGGGATAAAGATAAAGTTTTGAAGCATGTTTAGGTTTAGTCCCGTGTTTGAAGTGGTTGAGAATCTATGAACATATTCGTTTTTGAATTCCCCAAAGCAAGCAGGACTGCTTTCTAGAAAGACGATAGTATAGACGGGAGCGATGTCCTTATAACTAAACTTGGACTTGGCTTTATCTCTTAGTCGCTTGTACTGCCTAAGGAGCAGATCTGCAGAGTAGCAGGATGCTCTTTCACCGGTAAATAGGTAACCAAGCTTCTGGACTTCAATGTTGGCAAGGGATTTGTCCTCCAATTCAACCACAATGTCTGTAATAACAAGGGACATTTCGTCTCCAAGACGGGTGCTATCATTTGGCAGAACATCTTTGACTTTGACCTTCTTTTCTATTAGCACACTTAGTAGGTCAGAGAGTCTGTCAGGGGTATATTCTGGATTAAGAACCTCCTTGAAGAAGCTGTCATATAGCATCTTGACGCCCTTGTTTCCAATGCAGATATCAAGAAATTCTTCTTGTTGATCATTACTCCAGTTTTCATAAATGCTGGATAGCTTTGAGCTTTTCCTGATGTCATCAAGAATTAGTTCTTTTCCCCTGATTGAAGGAAAGAACTGTGATAGTTTGGTTTCTCTGTAATTCATTTAATTCCTTTCTTTGCCTTAAATGTTGATATTATCAGCGAAAATGCTGATGCCACGAATGTGACAGCCTGCTCGGAATGAGCATGATAAGAGTTATGATAGCAGATTTTTTTCCGGAAATCTTTAAGAAAAACAGCAGAAATTCTTAAGATATTATGAAGGACATCGCTAAGAAGCTTCATTTGAAGTGTAATAGCTTTATTTTTGAAACTATTTCTAAAACGATT
>CAMVJI010000171.1 GCA_947167765.1 uncultured Butyrivibrio sp.
CGCTCTTCTCGATTACAGACTCAAGATACTCTGTTACACACCATGTCTCTTTTCCAGCACATCCGAAAGGAATGATGCCTGCTGCCTTAAGCTTGTCGCAGCACTCGATGAACTCATCATAAGTTCCAGGAATCTCTGTGTAGCCAACCTGTCCAAGAAGGTCCATGTTAGCGAAAAGGCCAACGATGTTCATTGTTGTAGGAACACCATAGTGCTTGCCATCGTAAGTTGTGTTACCAAGCATGTTCTCAGGAAGTTCGCTCTTCCAGTTCTCGTAAGCATCGTCAAGGCAGTAAACCTTGCCAGCGTCTACGAAGTCACCAAGGAATGCACATGACCATGTGAAGAAGATGTCAGGCATTTCGTTAGCTGAAACAGCAGCCTTGATCTTGGTCTTGTAAGACTGGTTCTCAAAAGCTTCCCAAGTGAAGTTGATGTCAGGATACTTAGCCTGCATATCAGCTATAGCTGCTTCATAAGCGTGACGGTTTGAGTCACTCTCTGTTGCGATACACCACATGTTAAGTGAAATAGGCTCACCTGAATCTGTGGCTTCTGCTGCCTGTGCAGGTTCTGCTGCAGGCTCTGCTGCTGGAGCCGCTTCCTGCTGCGTGGGTTCTTCAGCTGGAGCTGCAGGTGCGGATGATCCGCAAGCGGCGAGAGATAATGTCATAATTCCCGCCAACAATACTGAAACTACTCGCTTCATTTTCATAACGTTCTCTCCTTTGTAAAATGTGTGTTTTATTTTACCCTGACCATAGGCCATGGATAAGCAACCGTTAGCTTGTCTCCACTGTTATTAAGTGCATAGTAGAGATATGCATCCTCAATAGGATCATCGTACATAAGCTTGATGCACTTCTTTGACTCATCTACACTGTAATGTCCGTGGAAAATGTTCTCCTCAGCAAATTCCCCATTTGCTGTAAACTGGTAAGACCAGCCGTTGTCCTGCTTCCAGACACCTACAATAGTTCCAGTGTCCTCTGTGCAGAGATCATATGTAGATTCTTCATACAGGGTCATCTGATCCCCATCCATCTGGTAACGCATTTTGATGGTATTGCCCTTATCATCTTTAAGAGTGATAAAGGTATCATCCTTGTCGTAGGTGTACTCATTCCCCTTATAAGTACACTTACCGTTGTCTGACAGGGTAATAACAGGCTCTGCAGGATCATGGCTATATGCCCATTCTTCCTTGTGGCTTCCGCATCCGGAAAGGCTTGCCACAAGCAGTGCTGTTGTTATCCCCAAAGTGATTCTTTTTATGATCATTTTTTTCATACTGATTGCCTCTAAATAACGATAACCTTACTTATACGTTTACTATATTCCAACAAGTTTTTAGAATTAATGGATTTCTTTTACATTTGGTAGCACATTTTTTACTTCTTTAACATAAAATTTACTCTTTGTTATTATTTTGTGTGCATTTTGCACAAAAAGAATGGCACTTGTTTTTACACAAGTGCCAAACATTAGTCATTTTGCTATCTTATTTGAAATATTTTGAATAAACTTGCATCAGATTGGTGGATGAAACCTGCTCATCCTCATTTAATGAAATACTGTCCCAGAGCTTAGTGTTAAGCTGCTTTGACAGTGTTGCCACAAAGGCATCATACTGGGCTCCGAAGACTTCTCTTTTCCTCTTGTCCACTATCTTGACCTTGTTGGCCTCGGTCTCTTCCCTGTTGAAGGTACTGATGCATTTAATGATAACGTAGCCTTCAGAGGTTTCAACAATTTCGCTGACTTCATCTGTTCCAAGGTTGAAAGCTGCTGACTCATAGACGCTTTCCATTCCACCTTTGCCAAAAGAGATCGTTCCCTCATCTGCTTCGTTGTACTCCGCCATGAGTTCCTCAAAGCTCTCATCTGCCCAGATCTTTTTAAGTATTTCTCTTGCTCTGTTGTAGGCTGCGTTCTTTTCTCTATCAGAAAATGGTACTTTATTTCCCGCTTCATCAAGGGTGTAGGTCTTAATCAGGATCTGCTCTACAGTGATGGTTCGGGCCTCGTCGTCACTAATCTCAGGATTTATATCTCTAATGATGTAGTCGTAGAGCTTGTTGGCAAGCGCCTGCTCCGCCATTATCTGGGTGATATCCTCCAAAGTGACATTGTTCATGGCCTTTTTGTCAGCATCTGATAAGCTATCGTAGTACTCCTGGGCCGCCTGGACCACAAGATCATTCTCTTCCTGAGACAGCTCAATTTCATTTTCAAGGGCAAGAAGATTCATTACCTTGATCTGTGCAACCTTGGCAAGAACTGACTCTTTTAACCTATCTTCCACAGTCCCTGCATCAGTTTCCTTATCCCAGATGTCAGATCCAAAGGTCTCTTCGTAGCCCTTCTGGGTGTTCACAAGATACACAAGGGCTTCCGTCAGTGAACAGGACATATCCTCGATCCTGAAGACCACTCCGTCGTCAAAGCCTGTGGTAAATACAATCCTGCGGTCAAGAAAATGCGCAGGGGAACATCCAGATAAAGTTAACATTAAAGCAGCTGCCATGGCTACTAAAGGTGTCAGTTTTTTCATGCCTCAAGGGTCCTTATTATGCTGCGTGCAACAGAAAGTCCATTGGCACTTGCCTGCTGAAGTCCTCTTGTTACGCCTGCTCCATCGCCGATGGCCCTAAGACCCTTAATGCTGGTCTCAAAGTCTTTGTTAACAATAACCTTGTTGGAGTAGAACTTGACCTCTACGCCGTAAAGCAGTGTCTCATCTGAAGCAAGGCCTGGTGTTACCTTGTCAAGGGCCTGTATCATCTCATCAAGATCCACCATGATCCTGTGAGGGAAAACAAGGGAAAGATCACCAGGTACTGCGTCCTTGAGAGTAGGGATCAGGTTATTCCTGCAAAGTCTCTCCTCTGTTGTTCTTCTGCCGCGTTTAAAATCGCCGTAGGTCTGCACAAGGATCTTGCCTCCGCAGAGCATGTTTGAAAGCTCAGCGATCTTTTTACCATACTCGATAGGAGTCTTAAATGGCTTGGTGAAGTTCTTGGATACAAGGAGAGCAAAGTTTGTGTTGTTGGTTTTAAACTCTTTTCCCTTATATGCATGTCCGTTAACTACAGCCAGACCATTTTCATAATATTCAGTTGCAACCTCTCCTGATGGATTGGTGCAGAAGGTTCTTACCTTGTCATCAAAGGTTGGTGTGTGGTAGATGAGCTTGGCCTCATAGAGGTTCTCATTTAGGAACTGCATAACCTCGTCTCTTACCTCAACTCTTACACCCACATCCACCGTGCCTGGCCTTGTCTCGATTCCGATCTCTTCGCACTTATCCTTAAACCAGTCTGCGCCCTCACGTCCAACTGCACTGACAATCTCTTTTGCTGTGTAGGTCTCACCCTTATCTGTAACAACACCAGTAGCAACACCATCTTCTACGATGATATCTTTTACCATGGTGTTGAACTCGATGGTGACGCCTTTGGAAAGAACGTGCTCCTGAAGTCTTGAGTAGATCTTGTAGCCTTCCTCTGTTCCAAGGTGTCTTATTGGACACTCAACCAGCTTAAGATTAGCGCCTATGGCCTTTCTTCTGATCTCTCTTATCTCAGCTTCCTTGTCGACACCGTATACGCTTGTATCAGCGCCAAACTTAAGATAGATCTCATCTGACTCGTGGATAAGTTTTGTTGCTGCATCATAGCCAAGGATCTCAGGAAGATTTCCTCCTACGTCAGGGGAAAGAGAGAGCTTGCCATCTGAAAAAGCTCCAGCTCCAGCAAAACCTGTTGTGATGGAGCAGGGCTGACATCCTGCACAGGTCTTGGTTATCCTCTTAGGACAGTTTCTCTTTTCAATTGATCTGCCCTTTTCGATTATAAGGACCTTAAGGTCAGGTCTTTTTTCCATAAGTTCATAAGCGCAGAAAATGCCTCCAGGGCCAGCGCCGATTATTATCACGTCATAATTTGTTGCCATAAATTCCTCCAAACTGTTGTGGGCAGTATGTCCTGCCGCAAATGCACATTATATAACCATGTTCTGCACATGGGAAAGACATTATAACACACTCCAAAAAAAGTGCAAATAGCCGTCTTTTTATGTATATATTATAATGGCTGGAGCCGTTGATTTACACATATTTATACACTTTTTAGAAATAATTGAGTATAATGAGGGTACGTCAATTCGGTTAATAATGAGGGGAATGTCGTATGTATAAAAAAGTATCATCAATAATAATGTTATTTCTGCTAGTATTTCTTGCCCTTCCAGTCAAGGTAGACGCCGCAGCTTTTGATCCTGTCTACTACGCAGAGAGGTACCCTGACGTAGCCGCAGCTGTGGGCACAAGCCAAAAAGCACTCATAAACCACTACACAACTTACGGTGTCTATGAGGGAAGATTTCAGAACGCTCAGGAAGAGGCTGAAGGAAAGCCCCTTAACACCTATATTGATATAGATTTAGAAAAGCAGCATGTCACCTACATCCTTGATGGCAACGTAGCTTTTGAAACGGACTGTGTATCAGGGGATGTATCAAAAAACAGACAGACTCCCACCGGAGTATATGCTATCTACGGTCACGTTCCAGGCCAGTATCTGACCGGTCCCACCTGGAAAAACTGGGTTGACTACTGGATGCCATTTTCTCCCGGAGGCTGCGGACTCCACGATGCCACCTGGCGAAAGAACTTTGGCGGCGAGATCTACAAGACCAACGGGTCCCACGGCTGTGTCAACTTATCCCACGACGCCGCAAAAGAGCTGTTCAATATGGTGGGGATCGGAACTGTGGTGAACGTACATTAAAAAGACACGGGGACGGTTCTGTTGTCTCCTTTGGCCCTGGACCTGCCACCCCGGCAGCCCACGCCCCACCCATGCCGCGGACCTTTCGCCCAACAGTGTCACCCTGCCCCCGCTTAAACCCGTGGCGCCGCCCACACAATATGTTCAGACTTTTTTCCGTTTGAGGGAGCCGCATTTTTCTTGAGCCTTCGGAAGTCCTCTTAAGTTCTGCTCACGGTGAGTAGGTGCTCCCTGCCCCGGCTTTACTATTATTTCCGGT
>CAMVJI010000172.1 GCA_947167765.1 uncultured Butyrivibrio sp.
AGGCACCAGAGAAAGATACAGAAATCACCATAGTGATGGTTGGAGATATACTCCTGCACAAGCCTGTTGAAGATGCGGCCAAAAGAGATGATGGAACATACAATTATGATTTCATTTTTAAGAATCTGAAAAAAGATATAAGTAGCGCTGACATTGCCATCGTCAATCAGGAAGTCATTATTGGAGGAGAGGAACTTGGTGTTTCAGGATACCCGTCGTTTAATGCTCCGTATCAGGCTGGTGATGCACTGGTAGAGGCAGGATTTGATGTGGTGTGTCACGGAACCAATCATGCGCTGGATAAAGGAAAGAGTGGCCTTCTAAACTGCTGTAAGTACTGGCGGGAACAGCATCCGGAGATAACAGTTGTTGGAATAAATGAAACAGAAGATGCCTACAACAATATCGACATTGTAGAGAAGAAAGGCTTCAGGATAGCCATTCTTAATTACACCTATGGAACTAATGGGATCCCACAGCCAAAGGGAATGCCCCACGCAGTGGATATGCTGGATAAGGACAAGGTTGAAAAGGACCTTAAGTTTGCAGAGGAAAATGCGGACTTTACCATTGTATGCCCACATTGGGGGACGGAGTACAATCTGGGTGTGGATAAGAGCCAGAAGTACTGGACAGAGATCTTTAGAAAGAACGGCGCGGATCTGGTTTTGGGAACCCACTCCCACGTGATAGAACCCATAGAGATGCTGGAAGATGTAGGTATTGGCATAACAAATAACCATGGAGATGGGGACATGCTTGTATATTATTCCCTTGGTAATTTCGTAAACTGGACCTCTGGCAAAGGAAAGGGAGTTGCAAACCGCATGGTGGGAGGAATGGCTGATGTCACACTAGGAAGGAATGCCAAGGGCGAAGTTGTGATCAAGTCCCATGGTGTAACCCCTGTTGTAACCCATTTGCAGAAAGGACATGAAGGGGTTATAGTATATCCGCTAACGGAATATACTGATGAACTAGGGAAAAACAATGAAATTGTGAAGCAGGATCCTGGCTTTTCTGCGCAGTACTGCAGAGAGCTGGCAAACAAAGTTTGGTGATCCAAAACCAGTAATATAGAGACAGTGAGGATAATGTATATGGCAAACGTGATCTTGAAAAAAGGACAGGGCAGAGAGTTTAAATCTGGAGGCCTTTGGATATATGACAATGAAATTGACCGCGTGGAAGGCTCTTTTGAAAATGGCGATATAATTGAGCTTCACGATTTTGATGGATATTTTCTAGGTTACGGCTTTATCAACGAGAAATCCAAGATAAGAGTCCGCATCATGTCCAGGAAAAAAGATAACCCTGTGGATCTGATGCTCCTTGAAAAGAGAGTAAGGGATGCCTGGAACCACAGAAAGAATATCATGCGCAGCTACATCAAGGATTATCTCCTTGGAGGAAAAGAGCTGTCGACAATTACTGATGAAGAGAGATCTGACGCCCTTACAAGGCTATCCACAAGGCTTATCTTTGGGGAGGCAGATTTTCTCCCAGGAATTACCATAGATAAGTTTTCAGATGTTCTTGTTATTGAGTCTCTGGCACTTGGTACAGACAGGATGAAGAACAAGATCCTTGACCTTTGCAAAAAAGTCCTGGCGGAAGATGGAGTTGTGATCCGGGGGATTTACGAAAGAAGCGATGCCAAAGTAAGAGAGCTTGAGGGCCTTGAGAGGACCAAGGGTTTTATCGGAGATTCTTTTGACACCAAGGTCCTTATAGAGGAGAACGGTGTAAAGTACTACGTGGATGTGGAGAACGGACAGAAGACTGGATTTTTCCTGGATCAGAAGTTTAACAGACAGGCTATAAGAGGGCTTTGCAAGGGCAAAAAAGTCCTGGACTGCTTTACACATACAGGCTCTTTTGCACTAAACGCAGCGGCAGCAGGGGCTACTTCTGTTCTTGGTGTTGACGCTTCAGACCTTGGCTGTGATCAGGCAAGGGAAAATGCGGCACTTAACGGCCTGGAAGGTGTTGCAACATTCCAGTGTGCGGATGTGTTTGAACTTCTTCCTGAGCTTGAGAAAAAGGGAGAAAAGTTTGACGTGGTAATCCTTGATCCTCCTGCATTTACCAAGTCAAGGGCTTCAATAAAGAAGGCTGTGACAGGCTATAAGGAAATTAACCTTCGTGGAATGCGCCTTGTAAAGGATGGCGGCTATCTCGCAACATGTTCCTGTTCACACTTTATGGATGAGGAGCTGTTCCTTAAGACTATTGGTGATGCAGCAAGAGATGCCCACAAGAGGCTTCGCCAGGTGGAGTTCAGGCAGCAGGCCATGGACCATCCAATCCTCTGGGGCGGATCGGCTTCATATTACCTTAAATTCGTGATCTTCCAGGTTGTGGATGAAATGTAAGAATTGACACATTTTTTCATTGACAAAATATAGTGCTCTGCAAAATAATAAGAATAACTTTAACACTTTAACGCAAAGGAGAATACTATGTTTGTCGACACTTTCTGGTCCTTACTTCCTGCGATCATAGCAATTGCACTGGCACTTATCACCAAAGAGGTTTATTCTTCGCTCTTTATCGGCGTAGTTGTTGGTGCGGTGCTCTATTCCGGATTTAGCTTTACAGGAACTATAGAGCATGTCTTTGTAGATGGCATGATCGCACAGCTTTCAGATTCCTGGAACGTAGGTATCCTGATATTTCTGGTAGTTCTTGGAACAATGGTCATGCTCATGAACAGAGCTGGAGGTTCAGCAGCTTTTGGAAAATGGGCGGTTACTCATGTTAAGACCAAGGCAGGAGCCCAGGTTGCTACAATTGTCCTTGGAATGCTGATCTTTATCGATGACTATTTTAACTGCCTTACAGTAGGTTCAGTAATGAGACCGGTTACTGACAAGCAAAAGATATCAAGGGAGAAGCTGGCATATCTTATCGATGCCACAGCAGCTCCTATCTGTATCATCGCGCCAATATCCTCATGGGCAGCAGCCGTAACGGGATTCGTAGATGGCGTGAATGGTCTTTCACTTTTTGTCCGTGCTATTCCTTATAACTTCTATGCTCTTCTTACCATTGCCATGATGTTTGGACTGACATTCATGAAATTTGATTATGGCCCAATGAAGCAGGCTGAGGAGCACATTAAAGTAAAAGATTACCTTCCTTCATTTGGAGATGGCGAAGGACTTCTTGGTGCCAGCGACCAGCCAGCACCTCCTGTATCCGTAAAAGGTAAGGTTATCCATCTGATATTCCCTATCGCTTCTCTAATAATCTGCTGCGTTATCGGAATGATCTACACCGGTGGGTTCTTTGGCGGAGCAAGCTTTATAGATGCTTTTTCAGGATCTGATGCTTCTGTTGGTCTTGTTTACGGATCAGTAGCAGCGCTTATCCTTACAGTCATCTTCTTTATTGCAACAAGAGTACTTAGCTTCAAGGACTGCATGAACTCAATACCTGAAGGATTTAAGAGCATGGTTCCAGCTATCCTTGTTCTTACACTTGCCTGGACACTAAAGTCCATGACAGATTCTCTGGGCGCAGCAAATTACGTTGCAGGAATTTTCGAGAACTTTGCCGACAACAGCGCAGTTATGAGCTTTATCCCTGCAGTAGTATTTCTTATTGGAACATTCCTTGCATTTGCCACAGGAACTTCCTGGGGAACCTTCGGAATCCTTATTCCTATCATCGTAAACGTATTTGGCTCCAACATGGGCAACGAGCTTATGATCATCTCCATTTCAGCCTGCATGGCAGGAGCTGTTTGCGGAGACCACTGCTCACCAATTTCAGACACAACTATCATGGCCAGCGCCGGAGCACAGTGCGACCACATCAAACATGTTTCAACCCAGCTGCCTTACGCCATTACTGCAGCAGCAGTATCCTTTGTGGCTTACATCATCACCGGTTTTGTAAGGAACTGGTTTGTATGTCTGCCAATCGGAATCATCCTGATGCTCGGTACACTTTTGGTACTTAAAAAGACAGTCGCTAAAGAATAATAATATAAGACACGGGGACGGTTCTACTGTCAGGTTTTATCAAGATAAAACCTGACAGTAGAACCGTCCCCGTGTCAGCAAACCGTCCCATTTTTTATTCTTCGAAAAACAATTCCTTAAACTCATTTCGCCCAGGTACCCAGGCTTTTTCATAGATATGGGTGAAATGGTTTTTTACAGTCTGTTCTGAAATTCCAAGCATATATGCGATCCTTCGATTTGAAAATCCGGACACCTTTAGAAAACCCAGTTCCAGTTCACGTTTCGTAAAGCTGAATTTCTGAGCAATCTTGAGATACTGTTCTTTTGTGATCTCAGATTGTGTCATTCACCCAGGTCCATTTCTTCATTCATTTTTTTCTCTGCGTTAAGACGAAGTGGCAGAAGCAGGAATTCAATTATTACAGCGTAAAGTCCTGAAAGAAAACATACTGCAAGTTTGGGACCGAAAGAAGCGGGATCATCAAGATGTCCCATTAAAAGCACGCCGGATATGATGATGGCAAAGAGTGCACCATATATGGTCAGTTTCTGCGCGGCATTTACTGCTTCGATTATGTTCTTAAGTTCCAACAGAGAAAACTTTTTTATCCCGACTGAAAATGATCTGGCGAAATCCTTCCATGCTCCCATGATAAGGAGTCCAGGAATCAAAAATAGCGCTATTATAAGGAGCGAAGGCAGATCAAGGAACCACGCTACAGTTGATAATCCATCGCCTCCCAATACTACGTTAAACAAAAAGATCACCAGAAACAATAATAATTCTCCAAGTAGGATCAGTCTTATATTCTTCATGAAATTCTCCTTTCTCATCGAGGACCATTCTATCTTCTTTGACTTTATCACATGCTTTCATGGTAATATATAGTACCTTTTTGAGAAGAGGGCTTGTTTCAAAATATGCCAAAAGAACCGTCCCCGTGTCTGCCCGTGGCTCTTGACAAAAAATAGTCTGTCAATTATCCTCTTTTTTATATATTTTCAGAAAAAGAGTGTCAGGAGGAGATCAGTATGGAATTAATACGAGTACAGGATTCGGA
>CAMVJI010000173.1 GCA_947167765.1 uncultured Butyrivibrio sp.
ATCAAATAGTGTTTTAAAGGGCCCTGCAAGTGATGCAGGGCTTAGTTTTAAAGTAAAGGGATGAAGGTATGAATCTTGTAGAACTTTGTAAAAAAGCAAAACAGGCTAAGTATGAGGTGGGGAGTCTGTCTACTTCACAGAAAAATGATGCTCTTTTATTCATAGCAGATGAGCTTGTCAATAATAGTGACAGTATCATTAAAGCCAATGCTGTTGATGTGAAAAAGGGACAGGATAATGGAATGCATAAGGGCCTTATCGACAGGCTTCTTCTTACTGAAGCAAGAATTGAGGCTATAGCAGAGGGGCTTAGGCAGGTGGCTGCTCTTCCTGATCCTATTGGAGAGGAGATCGAGCATTTTGAAAGACCAAATGGCCTTAAGCTTAGAAAGGTAAGAGTTCCTCTTGGAGTTATCGGGATCATATATGAATCAAGGCCTAATGTAACTGCAGATGCCTTTGCGCTTACATTTAAGGCTGGAAATGCAGTTGTTCTAAAAGGCGGAAGTGATGCAATAAACAGCAATATTGCTATTGCCAATGTATGCAGAAATGCTCTTGAAAAGAAAGGCATCACCCCCGACGCAATACAGCTTATAGAGGATACTGACAGAAAAGTTACATCTGAATTTATGAAGATGAATGACTATGTTGATGTATTGATCCCAAGGGGTGGAGCGGGGCTTATAAGATCTGTGGTTGAAAACTCTACCATACCAGTTATTGAGACAGGCAGCGGAAACTGCCATATTTACGTGGATAAGGAAGCTGATATAAATAAAGCCATACCAATCATCATTAATGCCAAAACTCAGAGAATTGGTGTCTGCAATGCTGCAGAATCCCTTATTGTCCATGAAGATATAAGAAATGAGTTCTTGCCTCTGTTTTCTAAGGCAATGAAGGACCACAGTGTGGAAGTAAGAGCAGATGAAGAAAGCAGATCATATATAGAAGGCGCAGGCAGTGCCACTGTAGAAGATTTTGGAAAAGAATATCTTGACTACATCATCTCTGTTAAGACAGTTAAGAACGTAGATGAAGCAATAGAACACATTAATAGATATAACACTGGACATTCTGAGACTATAATCACTGAGAATAAAACTACTGCCCAGAGATTCCTTGATCGTGTAGATGCAGCGTGTGTATATGTCAATGCATCCACCAGATTTACTGATGGATTTGAGTTCGGATTTGGCGCTGAGATAGGGATCAGTACACAGAAGCTCCATGCGAGAGGCCCAATGGGACTTAGAGAGCTTACATCCTACAAATACCAGATCTATGGGGAAGGACAGATCAGAGGATAACATGAGTAATTTACAGTATCTAGAGGAAAGAAAGCATATAATCAATATCTCCAGAGAGCTTAATGAAATAGGACTTCTTGTGAGAACCTGGGGAAATATCAGCTGTAGAACAGATTCAGATCATTTTCTCATAACACCAAGTGGTATCAGGTATGAAGACTTAACCCCTGAGATGATAGTTTTAGTTGACCTTAAGGACATGTCCTATGAAGGAGACTACAAGCCATCAAGTGAGAAATTAGTTCATGCAGCAGCTTATAAAGCAAGGAAAGATTGTGATTTTATCATCCATACTCATCAGGTGTTTGCATCCTGTGCTGGAACCCTTGGAATAAAGAAAGTCTTTTCCTATTTTGAAGATGAGGATGTAACAATCCCTGTAGCGCCCTATGCGCTTCCTGGAACGCAGAAACTGGCAGATAACGTAACAAGGACCCTTAATAAGTTTAGGTCCTCCAACGGCATAATAATGTCCAATCACGGAACCTTGTGCCTTGGTGAAACCTCCAATGAAGCTTTATTTGAAGCGGAGATGATGGAGACAGCCTGCAGAAACTTTCTTGAAGATGTATGCAAGATGGATATGCCTCACGGGGTTGAGGAGATGTTTTCCTCTCATCTTGAAAATGGCGAAATCATATACGATGTTCATGACACTCCAGAGAGAGTTAAGACAATCCACAAACAGGTATATTCAAAACGCGGGGATGTAAAATATATAGTTCACAATAAATCAGAAGCTGTAATGATGGTGTCTAGAAGAGCCAATCATATGAAGCCTCTACTTGACGACTTTGCTCAGCTTATTGGAGTGTCTGTCAAGATCCCATCCAATGAAGGGGAGATATATCACAACATCAAGAAAAAGGTTAATGTCCTGTTTGTGCCAAATGACGGCGCGTACTGCTTTGGTCCTACCAAGGATGATGCAGAGGCAGTAGCTATAGTACTTGATAAGGGATGTATTGCGTATATTGCAGCCATGAGAAATGGTGAGGGGCATTATCTTTCACTGTTTGACTGTATCAAGATGAACCGCAATTATAGAAAGAATTATTCAAAGCTTGCTGACTTGGCAGTACACGAGGAAAAGAATGATTAAAAGACCAGGAAATATCAAAACCGGAGATACTATTGGAATAACAGCTCCATCTTTTGGCGCTTTTATTGAACCCTATAGTCTTCTTATCGATATTGCTGAAGACAATTTAAAAAGCAGAGGCTACAGGATCTTTGAGGGCAAAACAGCACGTCTAGGAGATGGTATTGGCATCAGCACTGATCCAAAAGTCTGCGGCGCAGAGCTTATGGATTTTTATAAAAGAGATGATATCGACGCTATTATTTCTGCTGGCGGCGGCGAACTTATGAATGAGACCATCACTTACGTGGATTTTGATGAGCTAAAAAACTATAAGCCAAAGTGGTACGTTGGATATTCTGACAATACAAATTTCCTTTTCCCTCTTGTTACTATTACAGGAGTTCAGGGGATTTATGGGCCTTGCATAAATGGATATGCCAAGGTGTGGGAAGACACTGAAAAAGATACCTTCGCAATCTTGGAGGGAACAAAAAGCTCTTTTGACGGATACGATATGTTTGTTGATCCTATGGAGCAGGAACCTGAAACAGAAGAGTATACTGATGAGTATCTAAGAGCACCCTACAATCTTAGTGAAAAACGACAGCTTGTATCATTTGTACATGATGGCAAAGGGCTTGTACCAGCAGATGATATGAATATAGAAATGCAGGGGATTTTACTTGGCGGATGTCTTGACGTGCTGGCTAATCTAGTGGGTACAAGATTTGATCGCATGAAGGAATTTGTTAAGGATAATCCTAGAGTTATCTGGGCTTTAGAAGCCTGTGACCTTAATCCTATGGCTATAAGAAGGTCTGTCTGGAATCTTAAAGAGGCAGGCTGGTTTGATACGGCTGCTGGATTTATCATTGGAAGACCACGTGCTGCCTGGAAACAGAATTTTCTTGGAGCTGATCAGTACAATGCAGTAACAGATGTAGTATGTGACATCAAGGCTCCTGTAGTAATGGATGCTGAGATCGGACATATTGATCCGATGCTGCCCATCATCATGGGGGCAGAGACAGAGGTGTCTGTAAAAGACAATAACCTTTCAATTAAATATATTTGATATGAAGCTGTTTGCTTAATTGTATTTAATAAAAATTTAAGTGCAATTACGATAATAGTTTTATATAATATAGTTGCTAGCGATTATTATCATGGAGGAAATTAAAATGAAGAAAAACATTAAAATCGCATTTGGCTTGATTATTACTTTACTTTTTACTATCTCTTCTCCTGTTACTAAGGTATATGCTTCCAGCGCGGAACCTGATTGCTTTGACTTTGGTGCAACTACCATATCTATCCCTGCTGGCGGTCAGCAGAAGATGTGGCTTAGAGCTACATATGATTACACCTATTTTATTGAAGGCGCAACCAGCAATGCTACTTATCTTGAAACTGATTTTAAGAGCGGGTCAAAAGATGTAGTATTCCATATCGGTCCTGATGAGCAGAGCGGAAATGTATTTTTCCATTTCTATGTAAGAGATGAAAGACTTGAGAATGAAGATGTTCATGATGAGATCGAGATTTATGTACAGAATAGACAGCAGGTAGCACCAAGTGTTGTGGCACCAATTGCTAAAGGCAAGAGTGGGACTCTCGTTCAGGAGAACAAAATTGCAATGCTCTATAACGAAAGTGGAGTAGCTATGGCATCATTCTCACTTAATTATGGAAAAGGAAGCATGGCAACTTTTGGACTTAAGGGTATTGAAGATAATGGTTCAAAATATTTCTCAGTAATTACCGGTTATAACAACGCAACTCCAGTAATTTCAGAATCTGACAAGGCGGTTATGCTGGCAAATGGATATGCTGGAGTAGTAGTAAATGGCAAATTTGTAAACTGGCCATAATACTTAAACAAGATATAAAAAAGCAAGCACCAAAAAGTGCTTGCTTTTTTTATGCTTAATTTGCTGATTTAACTTTCATCCATGCATCGTTGTAGAGCTTGTCGCCGCTGTCTCCAAGATACTTGAAGGCCTCAAGCTTCATAGAAGAAAGATCAGGGAAGGCCACCTTGGAACCCTTTATATCTTCGTCTTCGATGTTGTTCTGGGCTTCAATGTTTGGTGTAGAGTAGGTGATGTATTCAAAATTCTTAAGGGCGATATCACCTCTGCACATGAAATCGATCCATTTTTCTGCGTTTGATACGTTTTTGGATCCCTTTGTTATTACCCAGGAATCGATCCAGATATTGGAGCCTTCATCAGGAACAACATACTCAAGATCTCTGTTTTCTCTTACTGTATATATTGCTTCTCCAGAATAGATAACTCCAAGAGCAGCTTCTCCGCCGATCATCTTGTCTCTGACCTGATCGATGACATAGGCCTGAACAAGTGGCTTTTGAGCAATAAGATCTTCTGTGGCTTTTTCGATCTCATCAGGATTTGTGGAATTGAGAGAGTAGCCGTTTTTAATAAGTGCTACCATGTAGGCATCTCTTACTGAATCCTGCATGAGGATCTGACCGCTGTATTTTGGATCCCAGAGGATATCCCAACTGTTTACCGGATCAGTGACCATGGTCTTATTGTAGAGGATACCAACTGTTCCCCAGCAATATGGAACTGAATATCTGTTACCTGGAT
>CAMVJI010000174.1 GCA_947167765.1 uncultured Butyrivibrio sp.
AAGCTGCTTCTGTCCCTGGGATAGAGAGCCGCCATTTTCTGAAATGACTGTGTTATAACCCTCAGGAAGTCTCTTGATAAAGCTGTGGGCGTGGGAAGCCTTTGCTGCCTCTATTATTTCCTCATCAGTAAAGCCTTCTCTTCCAAGGGTTATGTTGTCCTTAATGGTTCCACTTCTTAACCAGGTTTCCTGAAGGACCATACCAAAGTTACTTCTAAGATCTTTTCTCTTAAGAAGCCGTATATCATGCCCGTCAATATTTATTGATCCCTGGTCCACATCATAAAAACGCATCAAAAGGTTTATAAGTGTAGTCTTACCAGAACCGGTAGGTCCAACAATTGCAACTCTTTCACCCTTTTTGATGTCCAGGTTAAGGCTCTCAATAAGGCTCTTTTTCTTGTCATAAGAAAAAGATACTTCATCTATCTTAACATTGCCTTCAAGGTTTTTATCTAGCTCACCAAAGCTCTCGTCAGCATCCTCTGCCTTCTCATCAATAAGTTCAAAAACCCTTTCAGCGCAGGCAAGAGCATTCTGAAGTTCTGTGATAACTCCGGAAATCTCATTAAATGGCTTGGTGTACTGATTGGCATAGCTAAGGAAAATGGTAAGTCCTCCAACAGTCATACCGCCAGCAAGGCACGCAAATGATCCAAAAAGAGCCACTGATGCATAGACAATATTGTTAATAAATCTGGTTCCAGGATTTGTAAGGGATGAAATAAATGTAGCTTTTATGCTGCTTTCTTCCAGCCTGTCATTGATCTTGTCAAAGACAGAAAGGTTTTCATCCTCATGGGCAAAAGCCTTTACAACAGAAAGATTTCCTACCATCTCATCCACAAATGCTGTCTGATCAGACCTGGCACTACTTTGCTCCTTGAATAGCGCAAAGCTTTTTGTAGCTATGAACCTTGCCAGCAAAAGAGAAAGCGGCGTCAAAACCACAACAATGGCAGCTATGGACCAGTTAAGGTAGAACATAAATGCCAAAGTTCCAATTATTGTCACAACTCCAGTAAACAGCTGTGTAAATCCCATTAAAAGGCCGTCTGCAAACAGGTCAACATCAGAGATTATCCTTGAAACGATCTCTCCAGTAGGTTTTCTATCAAGGTAAGAAAGTGGCAATACCTGCAGTCTTTCAAAGGCGTCCTTCCTTACGTCCCTGACCACATTAAATGTTATCCTGTTGTTGATCCTGTTCATGTACCACTGGGCAAAAGAAATAACAAGAACGCTTGCTGCTATCCTGACAAGTATATGTGTTACTTTCTGAAAATCCACAGCGCCTTTCTCTGTAAGAAGATCTATGGCATTTCCTGCAAGAATAGGAACATACAGTGACAAAAGAGCTGTCAAAACTGCCAGGATCATGGACAGTGCAATAAGGAAGTGATATTTCGAAACATATCGGAGGACTTTTTTTAAAGTATTTTTCTTCATACCGCACCCTCCTTCTTATACTGAGAATCATAGATTTCCCTGTATGTTTCGCATTTGATCAAAAGCTCATCACTAGTTCCAATGCCAGCAACCTTGCCGTCATCAAGGACTATTATCCTGTCGCAGCCAAGTACAGAAGACGCTCTCTGGGACACGATAAATGTAGTTGGAGGGTTATCCATTGAGGCTATAGCGCCGCGAAGCTTTTTATCAGTAAGAAAATCCAGTGCTGATGCGCTGTCATCCAAAATAAGGATTTCAGGCTTTCTGACAAGTGCCCTTGCGATAGTAAGCCTTTGCTTTTGTCCACCGGAGAAGTTTTTACCACCCTGAGATACTACTTCATCAAGCCCCTTTTCTTTTCCATCAACAATTTCTTTTGCCTGTGCTATGGTAAGGGCCTCATAGATTTCTTCATCTGTTGCGTTTTCTTTTCCCCACCTGATATTGTCCCTTATGGTTCCCTGGAAAAGAACTGCCTTTTGAGGCACAATTCCTATCCTCTCCCTAAGGGCATCCAATCGGTACTCTTTTACGTTTCGTCCATCGATGACGACAGAGCCTTCCCTCACATCGTAAAATCTGGGGATAAGGTTTATCAGCGTACTTTTGCCGCTGCCAGTTCCGCCAATAACGCCAATCCTCTCACCTCTTTTTATCTTGATATCAAGGCCTTCCAGTGAGTCTTCCATATCCCCCTGATATCTCATAGACACATTGTTAAATTCAATGTGACTATCTGATGGTACAAACTCGGTAACTGTTCCATCTTCCATGGAACTCTTAAGCTCTAACATCTCCTGAACTCTGTTTCCTGAGGCTATTGCTCTTGTAACAGTAAGGATGAGGTTTGCAAACTTAATAAGTTCAACCAGTATCTGTGCCATATAGTTATAGAGGGCAACAACCTGTCCCTGGGTAAGGTCTCCAGCATCAACCAGAATAGCTCCCCTGTAAATAAGAAAGGCTACCGCCAGATTTAGAATTGCATAAGTAACAGGATTCATCAGAGCTGTTATACTTCCAACAAATACCTGAAGATCCTTTAAAGAATTATTTTTGTCACTGAAGTTTTCTTTTTCCTTTTGTTCCAGAGAAAAAGCTCTAATGACTCTTACGCCAGTATGGTTGTCTCTGGTGAGAGAAAGAAGCTCGTCAAGTCCTGACTGTATCTGACCATAGCGAGGTATACTCCATCTCATGATGAGTCCGACTACCAGGAACAATAATATGATTGTCACTAGGAAAATAAGGGACTGTCTCACATTTATGGTAAAGGCCATTACCATTGCGCCAAATACAACAAAGGGTGAGCGCAGAAGAAGCCTAATAGTAAGGTTAACTCCCTGCTGTACCTGATTGATGTCGCTGGTCATCCTGGTGATCATGGCTGAAGTCCCGACACGGTCTATATCTGCGTAGGACAGTTTTTGAATATTATCAAAAAGAGCTCTCTTTACCTTCTTGGCAAAACCTGCAGCAGCCTTTGCTGCAAAAAACTGAGCTGTTACTGCTGATCCAAAGCCAACAAAACAAAGAAGTATCAGAACAATACACATATTTATTATGTGCTGTCTATCTCCCCTTACAATTCCTCTGTCTATCATCGACGCAATAACAAGGGGAACCATAAGCTCAAAGGAAGCCTCAAGGAGCTTAAAAAGAGGTCCTAGGATAGTTTCTTTTTTATATTCCTTTAAATATACAAGTAATTTCTTCATATGTTTCCTTATTTAGTAATTGATCCTAAGTCCCTTTGGATAGTGATTTTTAAGCATTCCACCTGCAAGCTTGGCCCAGCCAATACTGTAGCCATCACAAGTCACCAGACACCACCCTTTTTGTTTATATAAAGGGCTGTCAGAATTAAGTCGCAGGGTCTGTCCATTTATGTATGCTTTTATTTCCTGACTATCTGAAGGTAAGTCAAAAGAAAGTTTGCACCCGGATGCTTTGATCGCAAGGGCCAGAGCATGGGAAGGCTCAAATCTTCCTTTTTTAATTTCCCCAAGATGAAGTCCAGGCCTTAATACTTTAAGTCCATTTGTTGATGGCATGTCAGAAGGTGCAAGATAGAGTTGATCTCCAAAGGATAAAAATCCTCCGCCAAGAATATCTCCATCTGTAAGCCCAAGCTCAATATCACCATTTTTTGCAGCCGCTTTATCATCTGAAAGCTTTAATGTTTCAAGAGCAAACTCCATAAATGGTCTAATCTGCTCACTCTTAGCTCTTATAAACCTTCCTCCGGGAACATAGCTTTTTACAGCGTCGCTATTTACTTCCCCATCTCTCTCAAGTACGCACAAAAAGTGTCCTTCGCCCTTTACTCTGTGGGGCCATAGGCGTATAGATCTTTCTGTTTCTAAAAGTGCTGTTTCATCTTTTGTTCCAGGACTAAGGATCCACTCTTTGCGGCCATTTTCCATACCGCCAAGTAGAACCACCTCCTTAACATGGAAGTCATTATGATCTAATAAAAAGTCGTAAATATTCTGCTCGTTCTCTTCAGGAGAAAAGGTACAGGTAGAATAGACAAGCCTTCCTCCTGGAAGCAGCATCTTTGCAGCATTATCAAGTATCTCTTTCTGGCGCTTTGCACATAGTTTTACGTTTTCCAAGGACCATTCAGAAAGAGCTATCTCATTCTTTCTAAACATCCCTTCGCCTGAGCAGGGAGCATCCACAAGGATCTTGTTAAAATAGCCCTCAAAGACTTCAGATAGTCTGAAAGAATCCTCTGATACCACCATGGCGTTTCTTACGCCCATTCTTTCTATGTTAAGAGACAATATCTTAGCTCTGTCTCTGTTAATTTCATTAGTAATAAGCAGGCCTTTGCCCTTTAAGGCATCTGCAATCTGTGTTGACTTACCGCCTGGCGCAGCACAAAGATCCAAAACCCTGTCCTCTGGCTTTGGGTCAAGGAAGTGAACCGGAGCCATAGCACTTGGCTCCTGAATATAATATAGACCAGCCTCATGATAAGGGTGCTTGCCAGGAGCTATGGTTTCTCCATAGTAATATCCCCTATCTTCCCAGGGTACCTGACAGGAAAGCATTTCTCCATGATCATCTTCAGTATTAGAAGCCTCTAACACTTCTAAAAGCTTTTTAACATCCGTGCATTTGCTGCTATTTATACGAAATGCGTGGAATCTCTCATCATCTGTGTCAAAAACCTTAATAAACTCACTATATTCGTCTTCTGAAAAGAGGTTTTTCATCCTCTCTAAAAAATCTTTGGGTAAATTACTCATTATAAAATCCTTACAAAAAAGGCTGGCCGTAAGGCCAGCCTTTAAATGCTTTGAAAAAGTGATAATTACTTAGCGTAATCTGTTGCTCTGCTCTCTCTGATGATATTGACCTTGATCTGTCCGGGATATTCCATCTCGTCCTCGATCTTCTTGGCAATATCGCGAGCCATAATTACCATATCTTCATCTGTAACCTGCTCAGGAACAACCATTACTCTGACTTCTCTACCAGCCTGAATAGCAAATGAGTGATCAACACCCTTAAAGCTATTAGTGATGTCC
>CAMVJI010000175.1 GCA_947167765.1 uncultured Butyrivibrio sp.
AACGATATTGCAGAGATTGGCAAGGGTGTTCACGAGCAGTATGACAAGATCCTTGTGCCCGCAGGAATGGGAGATGTGGCGATCTATACAGAAATGGGCCGATTCATGATGGGGCCTTACGGAGCATTAGTTACCACTGCAATCCATGAAAAGCACATCTACAAGGAGTACATCGGAGTTGATGCCTGCGCAGTAGACCTTATGCGTCCCGCTATGTATGGCGCTTACCATCACATCACAGTTTTAGGAAAAGAAAATGCTCCTGCCGATCAGGTTTATGACGTAACAGGCTCACTTTGCGAAAACAACGATAAATTTGCAATTGAAAGACAGCTCCCCAAGATCGACATGGGAGATTACATCTACATTCATGATACCGGCGCACATGGCTATGCTATGGGCTACAACTACAATGGTAAGCTTAAGAGCGCAGAGCTTCTTCTTAAGAAGGATGGATCAGTTGAACTCATAAGAAGAGCAGAGACTGCAAGAGATTATTTTTCAACCTTAGACACCCTTAGTATCTACGACAAGCTTGACAACATCATGAAGGAAGAGGGCATTTAAACTAAACTATGGACAGGCAGATTGACGAATTCATAGATTACCTTCGAAATGTAAAAAAGACTTCGGATAATACCCTTATCTCATATAAAAGAGACCTTGTCAGAATGATGAATTATATGAGCAATAGGGGGATAACTGATCCAAAAGATATTACTGAGGATAAGATCCTTGATTATTGTAGTAGCCTTAGGGAGGAGCATTTTGCTCCTTCCTCTATTTCAAGACACAATACATCTATCAAGAATTTTTTCCGTTACCTTTTAGAAGTCGGCGCAATAGAAGACAACCCTTCAGAGAACATAAAAAGTCCCAAGGTAACAGCTAAGGAGCCAAGAGTTCTTAATGCTGTTGAGATAGAGAATATTCTTTCTCAGGACTTTGGGAATGACGCTAAGGGTAAAAGAGATAAGGCAATTCTTGAGCTTATGTACGCCACAGGCCTTAAGGCTTCTGAGGTGGTGAATCTCAAGCTCTCTAACGTTGATCTTGGCCTTTCATGCCTAAGACTTGAAAAGAGGCTCATTCCTTATGGCAAAAAAGCAAAAGAAGCTCTTTTTGCATACCTTACTGATGCAAGAAAAGAGCTTTCTTTAGAAAATTCTGATGATGAGACAGTTTTTTTAAACTGCAATGGAACTCCCCTCAGCAGACAGGGGCTATGGAAGCTTATTAAAGTTTATGTAAAAAAAGCGGGAGAAAGTTCAGACATCACGCCTTTTACACTTCGCCATTCCTTTGCTGTGCACCTGGTAGATAATGGGGCAGACGCCTCATCAGTACAGGAGCTGATGGGATATTCCGACAGTAATACAATTTCAAGATATATGGGTAAAAACGTCAGATCCAAGGATCCATATGAGTGGGCTCGTATTAGAAACTGATCAGCAGGTCTCTGCGATCTCTAATAGGAGCCTTTCTGTATCTTTCCATCCAAGGCATGGGTCAGTAATGGATTTACCATATATTCCTTCGCCAATCTTCTGGCAACCTTCCTCTATGTAACTCTCTATCATGACGCCCTTAACAAGGTTCTTGATATCTGGATTTAAATTCCTTGAATGAAGCACCTCTTTTACAATACGGATCTGTTCCTTGAACTGCTTGCCAGAGTTGTTGTGGTTGGCATCAATGATAGCAGCAGGGTTGATGATCTCTCTCTGCTCATAGAGCTTTAAAAGAAGGCTCAAGTCTTCATAGTGGTAGTTAGGAAGGGACTGGCCATGCTTGTTGGATGAACCACGAAGGACGCAGTGAGCAAGAGGGTTTCCGTTGGTTGAAACTTCGTATCCTCTGTACACGAAGGTATGAGGCTGCTGAGCTGCGTAAACGGAATTAAGCATTACAGAAAGTGTTCCACTGGTAGGATTCTTCATACCAGCAGGAACGTCAAAGCCGCTGGCTGTCATTCTGTGTTCCTGATCTTCAACTGAGCGGGCTCCAATTGCCACGTAGGAGAGAATGTCAGCGATATATCCCCAGTTTTCAGGATAGAGCATCTCGTCAGCTGCAGTGAGCCCTGACTCTTCAATAGCTCTTATCTGCATGTGCCTCATGGCAACAAGACCTGCGCGGAAGTCTGTTTTTCCCTCAGGGTCAGGCTGAGAAGTGATACCCTTGTAGCCATCGCCTGTTGTACGAGGCTTGTTGGTGTATATTCTTGGGATAAGGATCAGCTTATCCTTAACTTTGTCATTGAGCTTGCCAAGGCGGGAGACATAATCGCATACTGCATCTTCGTTGTCAGCAGAGCATGGTCCAACCACAACAAGGAATTTGTCGCTATTACCTGTGAAAACGTCAGAGATCATGGCGTCTCTTTCTTTTTTTAGGGCGGTAAGTTCCCTGCTTAATGGAAATTCTGATCTTATCTCCTCTGGAGTTGGCAGTTTTTGTATATAATCGAAAGACATGATAATTCCTCCATAATTTACAGTCGTTGAATACTATAACACTTTAAATCGGAAAAGTAAACTATATTTTTTCTAGTCTACACTGTATTTTACTATGCGAGATGGCTACTGACAATTGATACGTGTTGTTATATAATATCGTAGTTTGAGAAAAGAGTTTTTTAGGGAGTTTTATGTATGAGTAATGGAAAAAATAGTGGCGGAGTGGTAATTGGGATTGGAATTGCGGCTTTAATGGTTGTTTCCGCTACTTTGGGATATAAGTTTATCACTGCAGTAAGCCCGAAGGTTGATGAGACCTTTAACAGTACCCTTAAGGATACATTTGGAATTGAGGTTACCAGAGATGTTAAAGAAAATCCTGAAGAAGATGGCAAAGGTACAGACACTTCAGATGTAGAGACAGGAGATGATGTTGCAGGCGAAGGTCCTGATTCATATCAGAAGATTGTCAGCAACAAGCCTTACACTTACAAATCTCAGAATACAAGAACCTATACAGGTACTACAATCCATACCACAGAGACATATTTGTATAATTCAGAAGGAAAAGTATCAGACCAATTCTATAATGAAGACGATCTGTCACTGCCTATATCCATGAACGTGGATGCATCAGAAGCAATCGTGTTAAAGGATAAGACTCTTTATTACATAGATGCAGATCTGAACATCAAGATCATTGCTGAAAAAGTAGAGGGGGCAGGAATGTGCTATGAAGGTGGGTATTTCTACTACACCACGCTTTCTGAGTCCTACATGAGGGATGTCTACATATATGATGTGGCTGCTGGAAGTGCAACTAAGGTTGCAGAGACCAACCTTAATAATGTGGCTATTTCTCCAGATGGACAGACTGTTGCCTATTTTAATTACATTACTGAAAAAGAGCTTTATACCTGCAAGATAGGTGGAGAACCAAAACTTGTTTACAGTGGCCTTCGAACAACCCCTATAACTGTTTCCAATGACGGTGACACAGTTTATTTTGAGTCTATAGATGAAAATGACGGTATTTACTGCTACAACAGAGGGCAGTCCATCAAGATCAGCAGAGAATATGCTTACAATGCCTTTTTCGACAGAGATTGCAAACAGATACTCTTTGAAGAGCCTGGCAAGGTAAAATACTATAAAGCTGGAGACACCGTTGCGCTTCCTCTCTTTGACAGCTCTTATATGGAGTACAATGTCTGCAATGCGAAAAAGCAAAGGACTGATATGAGCCTTGGACATTACATAATAGATACTGACAGTTTTTCAGATGTACTTGTCATCTATGACTACGAAAATTACTTCACTCTTAAAGGCGATACTCCGGTTTTGTTCCCTATTGCCTCAAGCAAAGACGGCATGCATGCTATCGCACCAACTATCGGAGAGAACGGACCTGTCTGCTACTACGAAAAAGACTGCATTCTTTATAGAGCAGACTACGATGGAACATATATGGTAGAGACCGCAATTACTGAAGAGGGAAAGTTTCTGTATGATAAAGTTGTAAGTGATAGTGGTGATGAAGTCTGGTTTAAAGTATATAGCGATCCCGCAATTTACTACTGCAAGAAGGGACAGGATCCTGTGAAAGTAGCTGACGGATTATCGGATAAATTATTTAATTTCAAATGGAATCCTCAGGATGGAAAGTGCTATTATATTAAAGAAGGAAAGCTGTACTCTGTCTATGACAGCGAAGATACGATAGAGTCATATGATATAGATATTAAAGAGTTTGGCTACCCGCATTACAACGAAAAAGTCATTTGTATCGTAGATACAAGTGGCAAAGAATTTGTACTTTTAAGCGGAGAGCTTTATCCATATAACTGATCAGGAAATGACTATCCTATGAAACAACCTTATGGCGGCATTAAGAATATTTCTAAATATCTGATGGAACAGTACGGAGAGAAGGGAGTTCTTGTGAAAAGAGGCAGGACCCTTCTTATGAACCAGATGTCCATGGAAGAAATAAGCGGCCGGCGCACCAGGAACTGCAGCGTAGTGGCTGTTACAAGAGTCATGGACTACTATAGGCAGACACTTGGGCTTACAGGGATCCCTTCAGATATACATGAGCTGTACAAGCAGGTTGAGGATATTGCGGAGGCTTATGGTTATACTGATAAGAGAGGAACTGTTCCCTTTTTTATCGCATCGATTACCAGAGAAGCATTCAAGGAATATAACATCAAGGCCAGATGCAGAGGAATCTATGTCTGGAGCTTTGAAAAACACGTAGTTAAAGAAATTTCTGCAGGAAGACCTGTTATAATGAATATTGCAAGGGGCTTTTACAAGGACCACACTGTTGTTGTGTGTGGCTACAGCATCTGGCGCGTGGGAGACAAGCTCTTTCCAATGCTCAGAGTTATAGATGGCTGGAAAAAAGGTATTCACTTTATCGACTATGAGTCCTTTGCAAGGGATATTTC
>CAMVJI010000176.1 GCA_947167765.1 uncultured Butyrivibrio sp.
AGCTTGTCTTTTCCGGAGATATTGGTAACAAGGATCAGCCCATCATCAAGGATCCACAGACCACGGATGAGGCTGACATAGTTGTAATGGAGTCAACTTACGGCGACAGGCTGCACTCCGAAGAAAAGCCCGACTATGTAAAAGAGCTTGCTGACATCCTGAATGAAACCTTTGCAAAGGGCGGAAATGTAGTTATCCCTTCTTTCGCTGTTGGAAGAACCCAGGAGATACTGTACTTCATCAGGAAGATTAAAAAAGAGGGGCTCGTTGGCTCTTTTCCTAACTTCCCTGTATTCGTAGATTCACCCCTTGCTGTGGAGGCTACGGAGATATTCCAGAAAAACGAGTATGAGTGCTATGATGAAGAGGCTCTTGAGCTTATCAAAAAGCACATCAATCCCATAACATTCCCTGGACTTAATCTGTCCATCACTACCGAGGAGTCAAGGGCCATCAACGAAGACCCTGAGCCCAAGGTGATCATCTCAGCTTCCGGTATGTGCGAGGCAGGAAGAATAAGACATCACTTAAAGCACAATCTGTGGCGCCCAGAGTGTACAATACTGTTTGTTGGCTATCAGTCAGTTGGAACAACTGGAAGAGCCATCGTTGACGGCGCAGACCAGGTGAAGCTCTTTGGAGAGACGATTGACGTTAAGGCCAGCATCAAAAAGCTCACAGGCCTTTCAGGACATGCGGACAAGAATGGACTTATCGAGTGGGTCCAGGGCTTTAAGGTGCCGCCAAAGAGGGTATTTGTAGTTCATGGTGAAGATAGCGTCTGCAGCTCTTTTGCCAAATGTTTGAAAGAAGAATACGGATTTAACACATATGCGCCCTATAGCGGCACAGAATACGATATAATATCGGGGAACTTTATCAAAGAGGGAGTGCCGATCCCTATCAAGAAAAAAGAAAGCAGCCTTGTTTCAGATGTTTACGAGCGGCTTAAGGCAGCAGGCGCCCGCCTTGTGGGCATCATAGCAAGGTCGGACGGACTGTCCAACAAGGACAAGGCAAAGTTCGCAGATCAGATCAATGCGCTTTGTGATAAATGGAGCAAATAATTGTTTGGAGGATTAGAGTATGAGCAGAGCTGATGAGATCTTCATCGACATGTGCAGGGATATTCTGGACAACGGGACATCCACTGAGGGGGAAAAAGTAAGGCCTCACTGGCCAGATGGAACGCCAGCATATACCATCAAGAGGTTTGGCGTTGTGAACAGATATGATCTTTCCAAGGAGTTTCCTATCATGACTCTCAGGAAGACCGCTCTTAAGAGCGCCACAGATGAGGTTTTGTGGATCTATCAGAAAAAGAGCAACAACATAAATGAACTTAACAGCCACATCTGGGATGAGTGGGCTGACGAGACCGGTTCTATCGGTAAGGCCTACGGCTATCAGATCGGGCAAAAGAGCATCTACAAGGAGGGAGAGTTCGACCAGATGGACAGAGTCCTCTATGACCTTAAGAACAATCCTTTCTCTAGACGTATCATGACAAATACTTACGTGTTCTCTGATCTTCATGAGATGCACCTGTACCCTTGCGCTTACAGCGTAACCTACAATGTTACCCAAAAGCCAGGAGAGGACAGGCTCACACTTAATGCGATCCTCAACCAGAGATCCCAGGACGTTCTTGCAGCCAACAACTGGAACGTTGTTCAGTACGCAGTTCTTGTGCATATGATTGCTCAGGTCTGCGATATGAACGTGGGCGAACTGGTACACGTTATCGCAGATGCTCACATCTACGACCGCCACGTGCCACTTATCAAGGAGCTTATAGAGAGAAAGCCTCTTCCAGCGCCTAAGTTCCATTTAAATCCAGATGTTAAGGATTTCTATGCGTTTACAAGAGATGACGTATCCCTTGAGGGATACGAAGTTGCAGGAGAGCAGCTTAAGGATATTCCGATAGCGATCTGAGCGATATAGAGATGCAAAGTCATACAAAAACCATGCTTGCATGGTATTTTGCATGACCTTGCAGATCGAATGTACGCAGGATTGCGAGAGCGAAGCGGAGCAATCCGTATATCGCTCAAAATTAAAGTAGAGGAGACAATTTCATGCAGGCAATTGTAGCAGTAGACAGCAACTGGGCCATCGGGAACAAGGGACAGCTCCTTGTCAGTATCCCAGCGGACCAGAAGGATAACTTTAGAAAAAGAACTTTGGGAAAGACCATAATCTATGGCCGCAAGACCTTGGAGACTTTCCCTCAAAAGATAGTACTTCCTCAGAGACGTAACATTATCTTGTCCACTAAGGCAGATTATGAGGTTAGAAACGCAGAAGTAGCCCACAGCAAGGAGGAGGCTCTTGAGCTTGTTAAGGACCTTGATCCTGATGATGTATTTATCATCGGCGGAGCCACAGTTTACAAGGATTTCCTTGATGTGTGCGACAGATGTATTGTTACTTTCATCGACAAGGCCTATGAGGCAGATGCTTATTTCCCTAATCTTGACAAGGATCCTGAGTGGGAAATGGTGGATGAGAGCGATGAGCAGGTTTATTTTGATCTGACATATACTTATAGAATTTACGAGAGAAAGAAGTAACAATGGATGACTTAAAACGAGCCCTTGTGCTCATCAATAAAACATCTGGAACAGGTAAGGCAGGGAACGATGCTTTTCATATTGTCACAAGACTTGCTGAGAGCGGCTACGAGCCTATAGTCTACCCAATAGTGCCTGGAACTGATCTGTCTTCTGAGATATTGGTAGACAGGTACGATGGCAAGGTTGACCTGATACTTTGCAGTGGCGGAGACGGTACCCTTAACCACGTGGTAAGCGCCATGATGGACATGGAAAAGAAACCTCTTCTAGCCTACGTTCCTTCAGGAAGCACCAACGACTTTGCCAAGGGCCTTGGCATTCCATCAGTCAGGAGCAAGGCTATAGACGTTGCTCTTGGAGGAAAGCCCTACGCCTACGATGTCGGGAAAATGAATGACAGGTACTTTAACTACGTGGCAGCCTTTGGAGCTTTTTCCAAGGTCAGCTATGCAACTGATCAGGAACTGAAAAACGTCCTTGGATATGCGGCCTACGTTATAAGTGCTGTGGCTGAACTTCCTCAGAATATTGGATACAGCACACACCTTAAGGTTGAGGCGGATGGCATCACAGAAGAGGGAGATTATCTCTTTGGTGCTGTCAGCAATTCAGCTTCAGTTGGCGGAATGAACCTCTTTGGAGAAACTGTGATCCACCAGGACGATGGACAGATGGAGCTTCTGCTTATCAGAGCCCCCAAGAATATCGTGGAATTCAATGCCATCATTTCAGCCCTTGCCACCAAGGAAGCAGGAAACCCCTACATCACCTTCAGGCAGGTAAAATACGCCAACATCGAATCTGACGATGAAGTTGAATGGACCCTTGACGGAGAGTACGGCGGAGCCTACAAAAAGACCAGGATCGAGGTCATGAACAAGGCTATTACAATAATGACGAAGTGATCATAGTAATTGATCATAGAAAAAGAGCTGCCCATATGGACAGCTCTTTTCATAGTTTGCGCGCCATGGGCTCGCTCTAAATTAGTGGCGCTTTCAAACGACCTCTTTTGCTTCTTCTGTAGTGGTTGTTCCAGTCTCTTTTTCCTCGCCAATTCTTCTGTAGATACCAGCAAGGATAGCTCCTGAAATGTTGTGCCATACTGAGAAGATAGCACCTGGAACTGTAGCCATTGCAAGGTCAGGGAAAGCTGATCCGGCAAGGGATGTAGCAAGTCCTGAGTTCTGCATACCGATCTCGATGGAGAGAGCTTTTTTCTTGGGAGTTGGCATCTTGAAAAGAATTGCAACAAGATATCCAACTGCGTAGCCAAGAAGGTTGTGAAGGATGACTACAACAAATACGATAGCGCCTGTCTCAAGGATGCGCTCAGCGTTGTGAGATACAACAGCTGCAACGATCATGGTGATGGCGATAACCGAGATCATTGGCAGGATGTCTCCGGCCTTCTGGGTTATCTTTCCAAAGAAATGGTTGATGATAAATCCAAGTGCGATAGGCACGATTACAACCTTGATGATTGAAAAGAACATGCTCATAACATCAACGTTAACTGATGTGCGAAGGAGCAGATAAGTTATAGCTGGTGTAAGGAATGGAGCAAGAAGAGTGTTGATGCTGGTCATTCCAACGGAAAGAGCTACATCACCTTTACCAAGGTAAGTCATTACGTTACTACTTGTTCCTCCAGGGCAGGTACCAACAAGGATAACACCTGCGAGAAGTCCTGCTTCCAGACCAAAGACCTTACCAAGGGCAAAGGCAAGAAGTGGCATGATTGTGAACTGTGCGATACAACCTATAAGAACATCCTTAGGTCTTGTAAACACTACCGCAAAGTCCCTGGGTTTCAGGGTGAGACCCATTCCGAACATAACTACCATAAGCAGGTAATTAACCCAGGAAGTCTGGATCCAAAGACAGGTCTTTGGAACGAAGAGAGCCAGGGCGGCAATTACAAGAACTATGATAGCCATGTACTTTCCAAGTAATTCACTGATTTTCTTAAGCATCTTAATAATTCCCTCCTAACAATAATTTTTTTCAATTATCCATTGTACCCCACTGCTTTAAAAAATTAAAGTGGTAAATTGTAAACGCTGGGGTGTTTATAATAAAATAGTAATGTTGAGCATGTGAAACAGTTATGAGGATAACTGAATGGAAAGAAACGGATTATTAAATAGATTATTTGATAGAGAAAAGAATCAGTACGATTATGAAGACCTGGAAGGGTACAGACTTCAGCTTCGCTTGTACCTCGTTATTCATCTGTGCTTGGAAGTGCTGTACATATGGTGCAGATGCACACCTATGGCGATCTGGAACATTCTGAGCATAGGTGTCTATTTGGCACAGA
>CAMVJI010000177.1 GCA_947167765.1 uncultured Butyrivibrio sp.
CTGTGGCTGACTGCCAGATGAATCTCTTTGACAGCCACGATGTGATGCGAGTTCATAACTATAAGGAAATATCTTTTGAAAGATACAGAGGTGTTGTCATTTCCTATCTTATGTTTACAGGCATTCCCTGCATCTATTATGGAGATGAAGTTGGGATAGATGGACATACAGAAAGTGACGCGGGCTGCAGATATCCAATGCCCTGGGGAAAAGAGGGGGCAGAACGGGACAAGTTCTTTTCCCTGTATAAGAGGATGATAGAGCTTAGAAGAGATGTTCCTGCCTTTGCAAAGGGCGGAAGAAAGGTCCTTTTTGATGAAGGAAGGATCCTGGCTGTTGCAAGATTTTTTGGCAGTGAAAAGTATGTAGGTATTATTTCAAGAGAGGATGCGGAAAAAGAAATATCACTGCCACTGTGGCAGATTGGCGCATCTAAGGCAACATCAGATAAGGATGAGTTTGGTACTACATTTACAGCTGCTTCAGAGAATGGGAAGCTTTTATTAAAAGTGCCAGCTGATGCAGCGCTTATCATAAAAGTTGACTAATTGGAGAGGCATTATGAGCAAAGTAATAAGTGGGGATAAGTACAGGATAACAGTCCTTACAGACAGGCTCCTCAGATTTGAATACAGCGATGAAGGAAGGTTTGAGGATGGGCTGACTAAGACAGTGATAAACAGGGATTTTCCTGATGTTAATGCTTATGTAAGGCGAGAGGAAAAGCTTCTTGTCATAGAGACCGATGAGCTCATTGTAAAGTATGATGAAAAGCCCTTTACATCCAATGGCTTGTCTGTTGAGCTTAAGAATTTCGGGACCTGTTATCACTATAGCTTTGAGTATGGCAGTTCAGGCAGAAACCTTGGCGGTACTGTAAGGACCCTTGATACCATCGACGGAGGACTACCGCTGGGGCCTGGAATATTCGGAAGAGAAGGCTATGCAGTTTTATACGATGGGGACAGCCCTTTATATGACAGGGAGCTTGATCTGTTTTTTAACAGAAAAGAAGCTGTTACAGACTTTTATTTCTTTGGCTATGGCAGGGACTACTACGGCGGTCTTAAGGATTTTTACAAGCTAAGTGGCCAGGTGCCCCTGATCCCAAGATATGCTCTTGGCAACTGGTGGAGCAGATATTACAGGTACACTGAGGACAGCTACAGGGAAGTTGTTGATAAGTTTAAAGAGGAGGAGATTCCTCTTTCCGTTGCGGTGATCGATATGGACTGGCACCTGACAGATGTCGACCCTAAGTACGGAAGCGGCTGGACAGGATACACCTGGGACAAAAAGCTCTTTCCGGATTATAAGAGATTCCTTAAATACCTTAAGGACAACAAGCTGGCAACTACCCTTAACCTTCACCCGGCAGACGGCGTTCGTGCATTTGAAGATCAGTACAGCGCTGTGGCAGGAAGGATGGGCGTTGATACTGACTCGGAAGAGCCTGTTGAATTTGATTTTGGAGATGAGAAGTTCAGGGATGCATATTTTGAGGAAATCATGCAGCCCTATGAAAGAGACGGCGTTGACTTTTGGTGGATCGACTGGCAGCAGGGCTTTGGAAGGAAAGCTTCAGATGTGGATCCGCTTATCCTTTTAAATCACTACCATTACAGGGATCAGGAAAAGAGAAATAAGAGACCCATGATCTTTTCAAGGTATGCGGGTCCTGGAAGTCACAGGTATCCTATTGGTTTTTCAGGAGACACTGTCTGCTCCTGGAAGAGCCTTGAATTTCAGCCTTATTTTACCGCTACTTCCAGCAATGTTGGATATGGCTGGTGGAGCCACGATATTGGCGGACATATGATGGGAGATAAGGATAATGAGAGACTTATAAGATGGATCCAGTACGGAGTATTCTCACCTATCATGAGGCTTCATTCCAGTGCAAGCCCCTTCCTTAACAAGGAGCCATGGGTGATTGATGAGCCATATCACAGCGCCATGAAAAAGTTTATGAGACTGCGCCACAGGCTGGTTCCATATCTTTACACAGAAAACTACAGGGCGTACTCTGAGGGCAAGCCTCTTATAAGGCCCATGTACTACGACTTTTCTGATAACGAAGAGTCTTACAATGTTCCAAACGAATACGGATTTGGTGAAGCTCTTTTTGTCGGCGCTATAACAAAGCCGCTTGATGATAAATTAAAACTCTCATTTGTTAATATGATTATTCCTCACGGTCGATACGTCGATCTTTTAAGCGGAAGAGTCTATAACGGCGGCAAAAAGAGAAAGCTCTACAGAGACATTTCGCAGATTCCAGTTCTGATGCCTGAAGGAACTATACTTCCACTTGCGCCTGACAGCAGCGAAAATGGATGTGAATGCCCGAATAAGCTGGATCTTTATGTGGCAGCCGGGGCTGACGGAAGCTACACCCTCTATGAGGATGATGGCTGCAGCACTGACTATAAGAATGGTAAGTACCTTACTACTACCTTTGAGTGCAGATTCGATGCAGGGGAGGGAACAATTGATGTTGTGATAAAGCCCTCAGAAGGTGACCTGTCACTTATCCCGGCAAAGCGCGACTTTGATATAATCCTGCTTGGCGCAGGTGATCGCCGCACCCTTACTGTAAAGGGCGTCAAGGCATCAGAAGGCATCACAGTTTCAATTGACAACGTAGCCCTCACAGGCAACGACCACGTCAAGGAAGTTTATGGCATCCTTGAAAGAGCGCAGATCGAAATAGTCACTAAGGACAAGATCTACAACGCTGTGCGTAACATGCCACCAGACCAGTTCCTTAACTGGCTCCGCTCTGAAGATTTCTCCGAAAATCTCAAAGACGCCATCACGGAAGTCTTTGAAGATATATTGTAACTTTCTCTCCACGCCCGGCGGCCTATTCTGGCCTCCGGGCTTTTTCATGACACGGGCAACAAGCCATGGGGACGGTTCTACTGTCTCATAACAAGCCATGGGGACGGTTCTTTTGGCTGCTTTATAAGCCACGGGGACGGTTCTTTTGGCTGCTTTACAAATGGCCCTCTAAATGTTATAGTTTGTAATTGGAATTTAAATCACTCCCTATTCTGGGGAAACCATATAAGTTTTTTATTTGGCACATTTCCATTAAAAAGTAAGTGAAAATATTTTTTACAGGAGGAGAATTAATGCCGCGTCATGCGCGAAATAGAAGTGCATCAGGTTATATGCACGTAATTGTCAGAGGAATTGGTAAGCAATTGTTGTTTGAAGATGAACACGATTATATGTATTACTTAAAGAAATTAGAACAATACTGTATGGATACAGAAGTACGTGTTTGCGCATTTTGTTTGATGGATAATCATGTCCATCTTTTGCTGAAGGGGGAATCTGAAGCGATAGTTCTTTTGATGAAGAAAATAGGGGTAAGCTACTCGTGGCACTACAATAAAAAGTATGACCGTGTCGGGCACCTATTCCAGGACAGATACAAAAGTGAGGCTATTGAGAACGAATCGTATCTTTTATCAGCTTTTCGCTACATATTAAAAAATCCACAGAAGGCTGGAATCTGCAACGTGGCTGAATATCCCTGGAACAGTTTCTGGTTCTATGACAACCCGCTTCCATATATGGATGTATCAGCTGTGAAAGGAGTGTTGGGGAATTTTGATCAGTACAGGCAGTATATTGAGCAGGAAGAGAATGATCAGGGGCTTGAGTATTCTGAAGCCAGATATACTGATGCCAGAGCTAAAGAGCTGATGATGGAACATTTAGGAATTTCCAGTGGAACTGTTTTGCAGAATTATAGCAAAGATGAAAGAAATGCAGCAATTAAAAAATTAAAGGAATGTGGGCTGACAGAACGCCAAATAGTAAGACTAACGGGGATTGGACGGAATATTGTTCAAAGTGCAGGCAAAGTGAAGCAAAAAAGCAGCCAAAAGAACCGTCCCTGTGGCTTGTGATATAATCAAGGGGAGAGTTTTTTGATACACAGGAGGAAAGAGTATGGAAAACAAGAAAACCGGAGTGTTAGCTCCACTTATCATTGGAGTGTGCGTGCTACTTAGCTGTGTGGCACTGGCGTATGGACTGTCACACTTCAGATCAGAGAGTAGTCATGTGATTTCGGCGACAGGTAGTGCAAGCGTTGATTTTGATGCAGACATCATAATCTGGAGGGGATCCTTTAGTGCTGTTGATTACAGCTCACAGGCGGCTTATGCCAAGATCAAGTCAGATGCTGACAAAGTTGGGCAGTACTTGAAAGATAACAGCATTTCAGAAGATGAGATTGTATTCAGCGCAGTAGACATCAGAAGGACCTATAGGGATGTATATGACGCCAATGGCAACTACGTTGGACAGGAGGAAGATGGCTACAAGCTCACACAAAGTGTAACCGTGTCTTCCAAGAACATTCAGACGGTTGAGAAAATATCAAGAGATATATCAAGTCTGCTTGACAAGGGAGTGGAGCTTGAGTCTGATTATCCGGAGTACTACTACTCAGCCCTTGACGAGCTTAAGCTTGACCTTATAGACAAGGCATCACAGAATGCAAAAGAGAGAATTGACATCATTGCCAAGAACTCCGGAGCAAGACTTGGAAAACTTAAAAATTCAAGCCTGGGAGTATTTCAGATAACTGCCCAGAATTCAGGCACCAGCAGCTATTCTTACGACGGTGCTTTTGATACAAGCTCTCAGCACAAGACAGCAACTATTACTGTAAAACTTGAGTATGATCTTAAATAAATATCGAAGCAACAAGCCACGGGGACGGTTCTTTTGGCTGGTTTTGAAAAAACCAAACCAGCCAAAAGAACCGTCCCCGTGGCTTGTCTTGTTGTGCACAATGAGACAGAAGAACCGTCCCCGTGGCTTGAATTTAATACTTTTTTTATCGCCAGTTAGTATTTTTCACTGGCGTTTTTTGTTATG
>CAMVJI010000178.1 GCA_947167765.1 uncultured Butyrivibrio sp.
CAGATCACCACGTTTCCGCCGATCCACACATTGTCGCCGATGGTAACATCAATGCCGTACTCATAGGCGCTGTTTCTGGTGGCAGGGTGAACCGGGTGTCCCGCTGTATATATGGCCACGTTGGGCGCAATTTGGGCGTTGTCACCGATCCTTATCATTCCCACATCAAGGAAGGTGCAGTTATAGTTGGCAAAAAAGTTTTTACCAACCTCTATGTGAGTCCCATAGTCGCAGTAAAATGGCGGGTTTACAAAAGTTGTATCGTCCGCTTTTCCAAAGAGCTTTTTCACAATGGTCTTAATGTTTCCAAAGTCCGCTCTGTCCGCAGTGTTAAGTTCCTGGGTAAGGCGACGCGCTATCTTCTGCTCCTCAAACACTGAGTCGTCGGAAATATATACCAGCTCTTTATCTCTTCTTTCGATGTTGTTCATGGGTTCTGTTCTCCTTTGTTGGATGTATGTATTCAGTTTATAACACAACCTCTTTTGAAGCCAGCTTTTCTCTGAATCTTACGTCGTGTTCCACGATCAGCATCGTGGGTTTGTACCTCTCTATAAGACGCTCTATCTGAATCCTTGAGAACACGTCGATGTAGTTAAGGGGCTCATCCCAAATGTACAGATGCGCTGGTGTAAGGAGACTACTTGCGATAAGGACCTTTTTCTTTTGCCCTTCCGAAAAATCTTCCATGTTCTTTTCGAACTGCTCTCTGCCAAGATCAAGGTTCCTCAGGATTGCAAGAAGCAGGCTCAGATCAAGGCCAGCTCTTTTTGCATGGTCAGAAAGCGTCCCTCTTAAGTGGGATGTATCCTGGTTTATGTAGGATATGGTCAGGTTCGGAGCAAGAGATAATGTACCTGTCAGCTCCATGTTGCTTATGATATTGCTTTCTGGTAGCTGGGTACTCTCGCCGCAGTCTTCATTCTTTTTCAGGATTGCTTTGATGAGACTTGATTTTCCGCATCCGTTGGCTCCGCTTAAAAACACCCTCTCACCCTGCTTTACCTCAAAGGTAAGCTTCTCTATGACATTTTCAGTCCCATCCAGGTATTTAAGTGACAGGTCCCTGCACTCAATTAGCCTTTCCTTGTAGTGCTTAAGAGGCATTATCTTAAGATCGATCTCCTGCTCAAGGTCATTTAAAAGTCCCTCTTTTTCCTCTATCTCCCGGTCCATGCGCTTTTCAAAGTTTTTGACCCTTGACTGCATCTTCTTGGTCTTGGCGCCTATGTAGGACCTTGTTGAAATGGACCTGTCATTTTCCTTTATGGGGTCAAAACCAATCTTGGTACTCTCGCTCTTTTCCGCCCAGCGGCTGCTCCTGTCAGCGGTGGCCTTTAGCTTACTGATTTCCTTTAAGTGCTTTTCATTTTCTGCCCTGGCAAAAGAATCTTTCTTTTCCTTGTTTTCCCACCAGGACGAAAAGTTCCCCGCCTGAACCTCAATGCTGCTGCGGTTTAACACCAGCACATGGTCGCACACTCCGTCAAGCAGGTCTCTGTCATGAGATACCAGTATAAAGCCCTTCTTGCCTGCAAGGTACTGCTTTACCTTGTCCCTTGCCTCCATATCCAGATGGTTTGTTGGCTCATCGATCAAAAGAAAATCATTCTCCCCTGAAAAAAGTACCGCCAGCATGACCTTTGTTCGCTCACCAAAACTAAGGGTCCCAAAAGGCCTGTACAGGAGCTCTGCATCTATGGAAAGAAGTGGCAGCTCATACATTACACGCCACTCCTCAACCTGGGGCTTCCACTTTTCCATGAGTTCACTGGCGCTTTGATCAAGTTCTTTTCCCGTGACCACATATGGAAAATAGTCAAACACTGCGTTTGATGTGATGCTTCCCTGATAGTCCATCTTGCCCAGAAGCAGGTTTAGAAAGGTTGTCTTTCCCTTGCCGTTTCGTCCAATGAAGCCAAGTTTCCAGTCTGTATCCACAGAAAAGGAAACATTCTCAAAAACATTTTCAAAGCTTCCCTCGTATCCGAAGGAAAGATTGCTTACATTTATCTGTGCCATTTTTTGTCACCTCCATATCGCCAATATTTCTTTTGCCAAAATACCGGATCAAATGGGCAATAAAAAATCTGCTTCCAGCCGAAAGCAGATTTCATAGACATATTGAAGTAAGATAAATGCCGATTCGCATTATCAGGCGGCGCGCAGCAACTTATGGGAAGCACTGACACCTAAGGCTTCAAAATGAATACGATAATCTAATTCGGCATACACAAACAGACCCTTTAAGGCCCTTAGAAATTAACTCGTCTGCATTTACCAAATCAAATTATCGAATTATCATTCCTTCACCTACCGCACCTTACGTGCGTCCCTTCGTTTAACTTATTACTTTATAACACGCATAAAAGGAATTGTCAAAACCTGGTAGCTACTATTCTCTTGTTTTAGCTCCCATACTCTTAAGTTCTTTTTTGCGAGCATACATCATATGATCTGCTCGTTCAAATATATCGTGCAGCTGCTCATCCCCTGGCTGAAGTGTTGAATAGCCGATAGAAACAACAACCTCATTTTTCTGTATGTTTTCTTCTACCTGTCTGTTAAAGGCGTCTATTGTTTCCTCTCTTGTGTCAAACCCTTTTCCGGACAAAAGAACTATAAATTCATCACCACCGGTTCTATAAACAGAACCATGAGTGAAGACATTGCAGATAAGGGAACAGGCATCTTTGATAAGCTGATCTCCGGCTGCATGTCCTTTTGTATCATTGACATATTTAAGGCCATTGATATCACATGCAATAACAGCAAGCTTTTCGACAGCGCCTTCTCTGATCCAGCTGTTTAACTGGGCTTCCGTCTCCATGTAAGCATGTTTGTTTCTGACTCCTGTCAATGAATCGGTATTGGCCATGCTCTTAAACGCTTTACTGTTTTCTTTTTCTTCTTCCAGTTTATCGTTTGCTACACGCCTTAACATCAAGAACAATATAGCTGAGAAAAGAAAAGCTACCACAAGAAGGAATATTATCTGCATGCGGTTAGTAGCAAGATTCTTGGCACTGATCTCTTGGATCTGGTCCTGAATAACGCTCTCACGGATCATTACAACCAGTTCCCATCCAGTGTCAGGCACTGGCTCATAGCATATAGTATCTACCACGTCATTTATAGTAAAGGTCAGTGTACCTTTTTTACCCTTTGCAAAATCATTGCGAAACGCGTTCCACTCTTCTTCGGAAACATTACCTTTTGTGGCATCAAAAATATTATCTGTACCAATAAGAGTACCAAGCTCTGTTTCTGAAATATTACCACCATTTGCAGAATACAGTGCAAAATGGGTACTTTCCTGATCATCAAAAGCAAGGAGATTTACTATATCATTGATGTCGATCTGGACAAAGCATGCTTTGAACTGTTTGCCCATTATCTTTATATCTACAGGGATTGCTAGACAGAGATCCTTGGAGGAACCATAACGAAAAACGGTACTTATCATTCTGCCTTCCAAAGTTTTTTTCGCAAGGAAAGGATGTCTGCTGCCACCAGTATATGTGGTGTACTGCGTATAAACTATATCATCCTCATCTACAAGCGCAAAATGGTTAAGAGCCAGAATCCTCTTCATTCTACCGATTTCGTCTCTAAGGTCATCCTGGGACGCTATCTTTTCATCATCGATGACGCTTACAGCAACTTCCATGGATTCAAAATTGTTATTGATCAGGTTTGTAATAGTCTTGGCACGCCTATCAGCCATGGATTCAAGATAGAAAGCACTCACAGCAGAAACTGCCTGATTAGTAGACGAAATTGCCTGCTGAGAAGCCCAATAAGTATTGGCGATTACCATAAGCATGATAAGAACACTTCCTATCGCCGCAGTTATGACCACTGCCTTTTCAGTAATCTTTATTTTTCTCATTGTGAAACGTCTCCATACAAGACTTCCAGCATTGGTGCTGCATCTTCCTGATAAATGACTGTTGTGCTTTCATCAGTCTTGTCTGGGAAAAGATCTCCCGGCAGATTACCATCTGCGATCTTGACTGCAACCTGCAAGGTATCAAAGCCAATTGAATAACAATCCTGTACTCCAAGACAATAGATAACGCCGTCCCTAAGATAATGAAGCGCATCCTGATCATGGTCCATACCCACGATCACGGCCTTGCTTCCAAGGTCAGTTACTGCTCTTGCTGTTCCAACAGGATTACTCATATTGCAGCATACAAAGCCTGCAATATCCGGATTATCTTTAAGCATCTGTTTAGCCAGGTCGTACGCCAGGTCAATGGAGTCCTGATCATACTCTACTGCCACTATTTCCATACCTGGATATTTGGAAATAGTGTCTTTTGCACCCTTTGCTCTGTCTTCATGGCAAGGAGCACCATGACTTCCAACAAGGATCCCCACCTTGCCCTTGTAGTCAAGTTTTTTACAAAGAGCTTCCGTTAGATCTGCTCCATCCTGATAGTTATGGGTATTTCCTACATAAGCTATCCTCTTGCTATCAGGAGCTGCATCAGAACTTGAAAAGGTCATGACCTTATTGCCTGCATCCACCATCTTATCAAGCACAGGAGAAATCTTCTCCTCGTCTGCCACATCTACTCCGATCACATCATAATCACCTTCACTGGCCTTTTGTAATCTTTTGATCTGATCCTCGTAAGATGCTGCATCCGGAGCCATGTACTCATAAGTAATGACTATGCCCTTTTCAAGATATTTTCTCTGAGCATCTTCCATTCCCAGTGCAACAGCATCCCACCAGGGATGAACTATCTTGTAGGTAAAATAGAAATTGTATTTCTTCTTGGCAGGCACGTAATCGTCGAGACTATGCTCAAAATCTACCACGTCATCAGTACTTCCCGGTTTTGTCCCCGTATCTGCTTCAGTTTCTGCTTTTGTTTCCACAGA
>CAMVJI010000179.1 GCA_947167765.1 uncultured Butyrivibrio sp.
ACAGAACGAAGTATGATATGATATATGCCAGTTGAACTCAGTGTTCTGGGCTTTCTTGGCATAAAACAACTCCTGTAGATATTAAAATATAGATTGTCAAAATCATTGACTTCAGAAGTATATATTTAATGAGAGGAAATTGCAATATGAATTTGAAAAATGGACCACAAACCCCGTCCCCTAGGACCATCCGCATTCTTTTCGTCTGTCACGGCAATATCTGCAGATCCACAATGTCTGAGTTTATCATGAAGGACATTGTAAGTAAGCAGGGGCTTTTGGAGCATTTTCATATAGAGTCAAGTGCAACGCACACTGATGAGATATGGAATGGAGTTGGAAGTCCTGTATATCCACCTGCAAGAGCGAAGCTTCGTGAGCATGGGATTGGAACCGACGACAATGAACTTGGAGTTTCTGAAAAGAGAGCAAGGCTGACATCGCGGGGAGACTACGATAAGTTTGACTTCATCATTGGCATGGACAGAGCCAATATGAGAGATCTTGAGAGACTCTTTGGTGGGGATCCGGATAAAAAGCTCTATAAGATGCTGGACTTTACTGACAGGGATGGAGATGTGGCAGATCCCTGGTATACAGGGAACTTTGATGCTACCTGGAGAGACTGCTCTGAAGGATGTCATGGACTGTTTAGGCAGATACTTACTGATCCCGTGTATGCAAAAGAGTTGTCGGATGCAGATAATGACTCAGAGTGGTTTGATGAAGAAAAAGACCATGGTCTTATCCACGACGACTTCCCCAAGGGATGATTTAGTAATTGCATAAAGATACAAATTGTGATAAGCTACTGACTATGTTTTTGGAAACTAAAATTTCAAAAACATTGCTAGTAGCTTATTTTATACATGGTTATGGAAACTACATATTAAAACGTGGTACTTATATCACGTGGTGAGGAGAGAAAAAATGGCAGTACGTATTGTTACGGATTCAGCAAGTGATATTTCTCAGGAGCTGGCTAAGAAATGGGATATAACCGTTATTCCATTAAATGTTAGATTTGGGGAAGAGGAGTTCCTGGACGGAGTTACCCTGAGCGGTCCTGATTTTTACAAGAAGCTGGTGGAAACGGATGAAATCCCAAAGACCAGTCAGATATCTCCCTTTGAGTATTCAAAGATATTCAAAGAGGCTGATGAAGCGGGAGATGAGCTTATCTACTTCTGCCTCTCTGCTGGAGTGTCAGGATCATATCAGAGTGCGTGCATTGCAGCTGAGGACTTCTCGGATAACATCCATGTCCTTGATACCAGGCAGTTCTGTATATCTGAGTACATAATTGTACAAAGGGCGGTAGAGATGCGCTCTCAGGGCATGAATGCTGAGCAGATACTTGAAAATATCAAGGAAGAGATGAAAAAAGCTCACGTTATCGCAGTGTTTGATACTCTTGAATATCTTAAGCTTGGAGGAAGACTTCCATCCGCAGCGGCTTTTGTGGGAAACCTCCTAATGATCAAACCTGTAATAACCATTGAAAACGGAGAGGTTAAGGTTATTGGTAAGGCAAGAGGCTCCAAGAACAGTCACAACATGCTCATGGAGTTCGTAAAGAGCCACGGCGGGATAAACTTCGATAAGCCAATTTGCCTTGCGTATTCAGGGTTTTCAGATGAAATACTAAAGAAGTATGTTGAAGATTCCAAGGTTCTCTATGAAGGACACGAAGATAAGCTCCAGTACGCAGTAGTGGGAGCGACAATTGGAACCTATGCAGGTCCTGGAGCTATAGCTCTGGCATATTTTGAAAAAGACTGATCTGCGAAGCTATGTTTTTGAAGGCAGGCCATCGCAAATCAGTCTTCTTCCAGAATGACATCCAGGATATCATCAAAGTCAATCTTGGTGTTTACAATCTGAAGAAGTCTTGCAGTTTCATCCAGTCTTGCAACCATTCCGGTGATCTTAAGGTATTCATCCTTATGGAAATAGATCACTGAGATGATCATACCTTTTTCTATCATATGCATCTTTTTATCGAGCTCTCTAAGTGAATCTTCGGAGAGCTCGATCTTTGGTACTATTATCTTTTCTTTTGCTGCGATGGCTTCATCCAGGCCCACAACTGCCTTGAAGGGGAGAAACTGCGCAGCCCTCTTATCTGGAGGCATCTTTTGTCTAGCCATTGGCCTTGTGTCCTCCTATCTGATTGTTACGCTCCCTGGTGGTGGCGCCTTCCTCAAAACTGATTCCCTTAAGGATCGCATTTTTGCCAAACTTATTCTTGATCTCAAGGACAGCCTTCTGTACCTTCCTGTCTCTTTCAAGATTCTCTGCAGGCATAAAGAAGGAGTACTGCATGTATTCCTCAGGAACAACGTTATTGCATATTACATACATCCTGCGGATCTCATAGGCTGGATTAACAATCTGCTGATAAAGCTCAGCTATCTTGGGGATAAGGATGCTGCTGGCATTGGTCTCGGTATCAAGGCTAAAGGTTCCGCTGACCACCGGAAGCATAGCGCTCTTGGCATATCCCACATGAAGGGTAAAGGATTTGCTGACAAGTCCCTTGTCCACCATATCAAGGCACATTACGTCCATCATCTCTTTGGCGATTATAAGCCCCTTATCAAAGCTGTAGTCGCTCATAAGGACCTGGCCCTGAGTGAGAGAGTGGGTGGTGCTGTGATAGGCCTTGATATCTGCAATGGTGACGCTCTCCCTGCCCCAGGCGTGGTCTATAAGAAGTTCGGCGTTGACACCCAGGAGCCTGTAAAGGAGATCTTCATCGCCTCTTGCAATATCTCCCATGGTGCGCATGCCATAGGTTTCAAGTTTCCTTGCAATACCGGGGCCGACACGCCAGAAATCTGTAAGGGGTCTGTGGGTCCACAAGGTCTCAATATAGCTCTTTTCATCAAGCTCGCCTATGAAGTCGGGGGAGTGCTTGGCTGTGATGTCGAGAGCAACCTTGGTGAGATAGAGGTTGGAGCCTATGCCACAGGTTGCGCGGATATGGAGCGAGTTGTAGACGTCATCCATAATTCGCTTTCCAAGTTCTCTGGCAGTCATCTGATAGAGAGATAAGTAGTCTGTCACGTCCATAAATGCCTCGTCAACAGAGTAAACGTGGATGTCGTCCTTGGAAATGTACTTGAGGTATATTGCATATATCTCGGCAGAATAGTTGATATATAGCTGCATCCTTGGGACAGCCATGATGTAATCAATGCCATCCGGAATCTCAAAGACCCTGCATCTGTTCTTGACACCAAGAGCCTTCATTGACGGAGAAACTGCAAGACAAATAGTCTTGTCGGTTCTCTCGGGGTCCGCTACGACAAGATTGGTGGTCATCACATCAAGGCCTCTTTCTGCGCACTCCACGGAGGCGTAGAAAGACTTGAGGTCTATGCATATATAAGTCCTTTGTTTATCCAGTCCCATAAATATATTATACGAACGCCTGTTCGGTAAGTCAAGATACGAATAAATCTCTAAAAGTACCTTAAATATGGTAAAATAATAAAAGATTTTTAAATATAGAAAAACCGGTGTTGGGAGGTATTTCATGTTAAAAGATAACAAGATCTGGATCGCCAATAACGAAGCAGGGGAGAACATTTTTCTTTTGCCTAAGATGGCCAATCGCCACGGCCTTATTGCTGGAGCTACCGGAACTGGTAAGACAGTAACACTGAAGGTTTTGGCAGAATCCTTTAGCGACATGGGAGTTCCTGTGTTCCTTGCTGACGTTAAGGGTGACCTTTCAGGAATGGTCCTTGAGGGTGAGGACAACGAAAATATGCAAAAACGCATTCATAAGTTTGGACTTTCTGAAGCAGGCTTTAAATATCAGAAGTACCCTTCGGTATTCTGGGATGTGTTTGGCAAGAAAGGAATTCCTCTAAGGACTACAGTTTCAGAGATGGGACCACTTCTTTTATCAAGGATCCTGGGACTTAATGATCTTCAGAGAGATATTCTGTCTATTGCCTTCAAGATTGCTGATGACGAGGAACTTCTTTTAGTAGATACAAAAGACCTTAAGGCTATGCTCAACTATATCTCCGAAAACAATAAGGAGTTTGCAGCAAGCTACGGAAATATCAGCAAAGTGTCGATTTCAGCCATCATGAGAGCTATTGTTTCTCTTGAAATAGCTGGAGCCGAGGACTTTTTCTTTGAGCCTGCTCTTGATATCAAGGACTGGTTTACCACAGGTGAGGGCGGAAAGGGAATGATCAACATCCTTGATTCCACCAGCCTTATCAATAACGGAACTTTATATGGCACCTTCCTTTTGTGGATGATGTCTGAGCTCTTTGAGACTCTTCCTGAAGTTGGAGATCTTGACAAGCCCAAGATGGTATTCTTCTTTGATGAGGCTCATCTTTTATTTAAAGATACCCCTAAGCTCCTTATGGATAAGATCGAGCAGGTGGTTAAGCTCATAAGGTCCAAGGGTGTTGGCATTTACTTTGTAACCCAGAATCCAAGGGATATCCCTGACGGCGTTCTGGCACAGCTTGGAAACAAGGTGCAGCACGCACTCCATGCTTACACACCTTCTGATATGAAGGCAGTAAAGGCTGCGGCTGAGTCCTTTAGAGAAAACCCTGCATTTAACACGGTTGATGTCATACAGGAGCTTGGAACTGGTGAAGCTATCTGCTCATTCCTTGATGAGACTGGAACACCAACCATGTGTGAGAGAGTATTTATCCTGCCACCGCAGTCCTATATGGGTGGAATTGATGATGCCACAAGGGAAAGAGAGATAAAGGGCAGCACTCTTTACACCAAGTACTACGAGCCTTCTGATCCTGATTCAGCCTTTGAATTCCTTGAAAGAAAGGGCGTTGCTGACGCCAAGGCCAAGGCAGAGCTGGAAGCCAAGGAAGCTGAGCGCAAGGCAAAAG
>CAMVJI010000180.1 GCA_947167765.1 uncultured Butyrivibrio sp.
GGTAAGCTTGAAGCGGTCCTTAATAAGATGGTTGGAAACAGTGGCGATCTTGCTGTTAACCTCATTGGAGCAGGGAGAACGGATGCGGGCGTCCATGCAAGGGCCATGACAGCTAATGTATTTCTTGAAACTGACATGTCAGAGGATGAGATCCAAAGCTACATGAACGAATATCTTCCAGAAGATATTTCAGTTAATGAAGTGAAAGTCTGCTCTGACAGGTTTCATGCAAGGTACAATGCCGTAGGCAAGACCTACAGATATACCTTATGGTATGGCGTAAGTAAGCCTGTCTTTGACAGAAAGTATGTCACTATCTTAGACAAAAAGCCTGATACCGAGGCTATGAGGGCTGCATCCCTGCATCTTCTTGGAACCCATGATTTTAAGAGCTTTTGTGGCAATACCAAGATGAAAAAGTCCACTGTAAGATGTGTTGATACTATCAACATAGAGGAGAGTGGAAATTACATAAGGCTGTATTTCCATGGCAACGGATTTTTGCAGAACATGGTCAGGATCCTGACAGGTACTCTTTTAGAAGTTGGCTATGGAAATATTAGGCCGGATGAAGTTAAGGACATCTTGGATGCCTGCGACAGGCAAAAAGCAGGACCCACAGCGCCTCCACAGGGTCTGGCTCTTATGAAAGTTGATTACTAAGGGCTTTACAGAAACTGAAATTCTAAATCAAGTACAAAATATATTGTAATTTTGATGATTTTTCGCTATCATTGTAATACCGCATTAGCGGAAAAAAGAAGTTTACTACTAATTGAAACGAGGAAAAGCAAATTGATCAAAAACAGATTCTTTTCATCACTTAAAATGGCTGCTGTATTAACAGCTACTGTTGTAAGTGTATTTTCTTTTGCTCCATTAAAGGCAGATGCTGCTGGACTTGGAGCTGTCACCATCAACTCTGTATCTATAGCAGGTGAAAATGTTGTTGTTAATATATCTGCTTCGGACCTGCCATCAAGTGATGATGGTCAGTTTTATCTTTTCGCTGAAAAACCTTATCAGGGAGCACCTGCAGGCTCACCTGTAGCACAGGCGCCAATAAGCGCAGGCCTTAACATGACTGTTCCCCTGGGATATCAGACAATAAACTGCCACCTTTATGATAAGTTTCAGGTTGCTGTTAAGCAGGGCGGGAATTTCATCTCTGTAGCAGGAGCTAAGTACATCACCAATCCTGAAGCTCTTGCAGCAGGATCACCAGCCAGAAAAAATAACGGCAAAAAAGGACTTATCCTTGATGGAGCCAAGATCGGAAATGGTAATACTGAATCTGTTCAGCTTGGCGTAAAGCAGGGTGCATATAACATAAATCTTTCAGATGTCATCGGCGGAAACGGCGGTGTTCAGTACGGTTACAATGGAAAGACCTACTACTTTGATTCTGCGTACCTTAGTCAGTACGATCATTGTGTAAGAACAAGTACCAATCAGGGTATGGGCATGACCATGGTCCTGTTAAACACCAGGGCTGCAGGAGAGGAATTTATGATCGCTCCATCAGCAAGGGGAGGAAGATCTAATTACTACCTCATGAATACTTCTGAGGACAAGGGACTTGAGTACCTTGAGGCTGTGGTTTCTTTCCTTGCCATGAGATATAACGGAAAGAATGGCTGCGGACAGGTTGATAACTGGGTTATCGCCAATGAAGTAAATGCCAAGAACGTGTGGAACTATTCAAGCATTACAGACCAGATGACCTATGCACAGCTCTACTCAGATTCTGTGAGAGTTTGCTACAATGCCATCAAGAGCAGAAACGCAAATGCCTATGTTTGCATAAGCCTTGATCAGAACTGGACACATATCCATAATGGTTCCTACTATTCAGCAAGGAGTATGCTTGAAGCAATAAATGCCTGCATTACAGCTCAGGGTAATATCGACTGGGCAGTTGCTGAGCATCCATATAACTATCCAATGACCTGGACCAGCTTCTGGACTCCAAAGAATGCTGCCATGGTTACTCATGATATGAACACACCGTACCTTACAATGGAAAATGTTGAAGTCCTTACAGATTTCCTTTGCCAGCCTGCATTTAGAAATTCCAAGGGTGGAGTAAGACCGGTACTTCTGACTGAGGTAGGCTACTCTTCAACTCAGGGAGAAGAAGCTCAGGCGGCTGCCATTGTCTATGCCTACCAGAGATGTGTTACCAACCAGTACATCAAGCTTATTGCATTTAACAGACAGACGGATTATCCTGTAGAAGTAGCACAGGGGCTTTCGGTTGGACTTACACATCAAAATGGTGCAAGAAAGCTTGCTTTCGAATTCTATCAGCAGATGGATGGTCCTAATGCCGGAGCGTATATCGGCAGAGCAGCGTCCTACATGGGCATCACAGACTGGAATGCCGCAATGCACGCAAGATAGGAAACAAGATGCGAATAATTGATTATTACAACTATATAGCAATGGCTGCCTACATCCTTATGGGTGTGGCAGCCTTATATTTTTATTTTTCAGGGAGGAAAAAGGGCGGATCACACTTAAGCGACAGGGCAGCAGGAATCTGCTTTGTTGTAGTCATGGTCGTTGCTGCAATCCTGAGGCTATATAAGCTTGGAGTGGTTCCTTATGGTCTTCAGCAGGACGAAGCTTCCATAGGTTATGAAGCTTATATCCTTTCAAACTTCGGAATAGACAGAGACGGCTATCACTTCCCAATCTATCCCATTACCTGGGGATGCGGAGGAGGAAGCCCACTTCTTATTTATCTTAATGTGATCTCTATATCGCTGTTTGGAACGGGGATATTCAAGCTTCGTCTTATTCCTGCCATATGTGGCATCCTTACGGTATTTCTTTTCTATAAGACCCTGCGACTTGGATTTGAGGAAAAGAGCTATAGGAATGAAGCATCTGTTCTTGGAGCAGCTTTTCTTGCAATCTGTCCCTGGCACGTAATATTGTCCAGGTGGAGCCTTGACAGCAACATTATGCCCTTTAATCTGACGCTTTCTGTATATCTGTTTTTGCTTGCTTCCAAAAAGAAGAGCACTGTTATATACTGCCTGAGCGCAGCTTCCTTTGCTCTTTCAATGTACAGCTACGGAGCAGCGACCATTGTAGTTCCTGTGGTACTTGTCCTTATCGCTGCATATTCTGTCAAAGAAAAAGCTCTGACAATCCGCCAGCTTTTGGCAGCCATTATTACTTTTTTGGTAGTATTTGCGCCACTTCTATTGTTCTATGCAGTTAACTACCTGGGACTTCCAGAGATCATCACTGATGTAGTTACTTTTAACAGGTTTACAGCGGCAAGAACCGGGGAAGCCTTTGCATCTTTTGGGGATGGATTTATAAATGGGATACTTGGTAACCTTAAGTCAATGCTGCTTACAATAAGCGTTGGTAACAGCCATAACACCATAGCCCACTACCTAAAGGGCTATGCTACGCTGTTTGCATTTACATTCCCTGTGACATTTATTGGTTTTGCAATTGGGATAAAAGAGCTCTTTTCAAAAGTAAGTGATGAAAAAGGGCAGCAGGGCAGGATATTAAATGCCATGTTTATATTTGTAACACTTGGCAGCATTATTCTTGATCTTGTGATACTTCCTGATATTCAAAGGCTGGTAATGCTCTTTGTACCGCTTATATATTTCTTTGTACTTGGAGCTGTGTTTATATTTGAAAATCTTGGCAGGGTGGCGGCCATGGCCCTTACCATGGTGCTTTTAGTGGGAGGCGTTTCTTTTACAAGAGATTACTTCACGGGATTTAACAAGTGGTCTGTAAGTATCTTTATGCCAGGATACGGAGATGCTATTAAAAGAGCTTATGAGATCGCCGGGGACGACAGGACCATACATTCAACCTACGATGGCCTCTCAGCGCCCTTTATGCTGGCTCTTTACTACACTGAGTATGATCCATACCGCTTCATTAGTACGGTTAAGTACAAGGATGAGACGGCAGAGTTCAGAATTGCTGAAAGCTTTGGGAACTTTTTCTTTGAGCTCCCACAGGATGTGAATCTTCCGGAATATGAGGGCGATGTCTTCGTTGTATCAAGCGCTGACAGGGACAGGTTTACGGATATCAGCATGTTTACTGAGGAAGATTTTGGTGGATACCACGTGCTCTACAAGTAGTTTCTAAACCAATTGGAACCTTTCTTAAAAGTCCATTAAAAGTGCCTTTTCCCTATGGAAAATGGCACTTTTTTCTCCGATAATTATTTATGTAACGAGTAAAAAGTTACAAATCTTTTGTCGGAGGAGAAGGCTATGAAGAAGAGAATTTTTTCAGTAATTGTCGCTATGGGGATGATCATTTCTGCCTTATCTATCGAATCCGACTTGATTCCCGCAAAAACAGCATATGCTGAAAATGAGGCTTCCGCAGGGATCACAATTGACGATGAGTATCTCATTCCTGATGGAATGGGCTATTTTACATACTATGTGGTTGTTGCAACTAATAACACTGGGAGCGACATTGCAATAAGCGCCGATTTCCTGGCCAAGGACAGCGGCGGAACGGTGCTTAGAAGGGTAAATGATTACTCTGACGCTGTTAAGAATGGCCAGCAGTTTATTCTCTATGGACAGTTCAGCCAGGAGTCGATCCGAAAAGCAGCAAGCTTTGAGTATAACTACAGCGTAGCTCCAACAGATAAGTGCGCATACTCACAGGTTTCAGTAAATGCCAAAAGAAATGGACACATTGTTGAATTGTCTGCAACAAACTACTCAAAGTACGATATTCAGGGAGTAGGAGTCAGAACTATTTTCCTTAAAAACGGAAAGCCAATAGCCTTCGATACAGTAAACATTGCTGATTTTGGAACCACTTTCCGCGGTGGCAGCACCAATTACCAGGTGGTGGGCATGAACGT
>CAMVJI010000181.1 GCA_947167765.1 uncultured Butyrivibrio sp.
TGGAGCGCATAGAATGCGGCTCCGGAATGGGTGCAAGACCCGGGAATCAGATCATTGAGGAAATCTGTGAGAGCTATGAAAAGAGGCCTTATCTAAAGGCTGACGGGACCTGGGATAACTCCACATGTCCAGTGCGATACACCAAAGTCATTGAAAAACACGGCCTTAAAAAGGATGGTAGTTTCCAGACTGTAGGAGACATAACTATTTATCCCTTTGAGGTCCTTACGGGAAAGAGCTTTGACACAGGCATCATCTATAACACGGAACTTAGCTACAGCGTTCATCACCACAACGGAAGCTGGATCCCGGGCCCTGCTCACCACGCAATTAATGACAGATATGAGAAGATACAAAGGTTTTTAGAAACAAAAGGAATAACTACCTGAAAAAGGAAAGGAGGGGCGATGCTTGGGCGTATATATGATACACGAAGCATCGCCCTTGTTATGGAGGCATGCAAAATGGCACGCAAAAGATCTTTTTAAATAAATACTATATATTGTATTTTATAATTTAACTATACACTATATATTCTAAAAAGTGTATTAAATATTTGGGAAATTTATAATATCATGTAATTAAAATTAACGATTTTTAAGATTTGGGTATACAATGGAAGTACATTCATTAAGTATCGCTTAAGGAGATGAAATGGAAAAAAAGAATGCAACTGATAGTCTCCACGAAGGAGTTGGGCAGTTTGCCGCTGAAGATAGTATTGTAGTAAATGATGCAATTCCTTTATTTGATATATCTGATTATCCCAAGGATCAGCAGGAACTTATAGAAGAGTGCAATCGAAGGATTGAGGCGGCAAATAATAAATATCGAATTGCGAAGTTCAGAGAGGACATGTTCGCTAAAGGCCTGAAAGCCGGTATGTATTTCTGTACCTTTGACCGCGACGAGAATCTGACGAGTTTTGAATTTAACGATGAGACCAGACAGATGCTTGGTTATGATGGCTTAGAGGACCTTCCTAATGAATTTGACAGCTGGGTTAAGACGCTGGTTCCTGAAGAGAGGGACGAAATCGTGAAGCTGTTTTGGGACTCAGTCAAGATGCACCGTGATCTGCCGGATATCACTCATGCAACCTATCGTATGCAGAGAAAAGATGGCAAGATCATCTGGGTTACAGGAGCCGGAAGATTCATAAGACGCCCAGAGGACGGATCCTTAGAGATCTATATGGGATGTTACCGCGATATCACTGCTCAGCAGGAGCTTGAGGAATACTTAAAGATCATCGAAGCCATTGGCAGGGTCTTCAACTTCTCTATGTTTATTGATGTCAATGACATGAGCTATCGAATGATCAGTACCAATGAATATGTTGAAGCGGTTCCAAAGGACCCGGATGCTTTGCAGTTTCTTAGAAATAATGTGGATTCTTCAGTTGCTGAGAGCTTCCGCAAAAGCCTGTATGACTGGCTCAATAAGGATACTATCCTGGCTGCCATTGAAGACCATGGCTCCACAACCATGGAATTTTACAGTGAAGGCGCCCATCGCTGGTTTAACGGTGTCTTTATGGTTGGTGATCGCAACGAAGATGGTAGTCTTGCACATATTGTTTATGGCTGTGCTGATACTACAGATGCCAAGCTTCAGATTCTGGCGCAGCAGAAGCTGATATCGGAATTTGAAGCAGAGATCTATATCGATTCTCTTTCCAAGATAAGAAACAGAAGGTTCCTGGATGAGAAGCTTATCTATGAACCCTGTCATGCTGTAGTCATGGGAGATATTGATCTGTTCAAGCAGATTAATGACACCATCGGCCACAGAGGCGGAGATATGGCGATCCAGAAGGTGGCTGAGGTTCTGGCAAAGTCGGTCAGAAAAAATGATGTGGTGATCCGTTACGGCGGTGATGAGTTCATGATGGTATTCTTTGATATTTCCAAGGAAGCCCTTGAACGAAAGCTCTCACAGCTAACAAGCGCGGTTAAAAAGATCAAATTAGATGATCATCCGGAGGTTCAGCTCACCATGAGTCTTGGCGGAGCTTACGGAACTGACCTTGTAAACAACCTGATCGCAACTGCCGACAAAGCTCTTTATGAGTCAAAAAAGACAAGAGATACCTATACAGTGATCGAAGTTTAAACTGATAAAAAAGAGGCCATCTGGTTGAGATGACCTCTTTGATCTTTTATGAAAAGAAATCTTAGTTCAGGGAGATTTTATCGATTTTTCTGAGCTCTTCTTCTGTAAAGGTGGTGTTCTGGATAGCCTTGATGTTGTCCAGAATCTGAGAGGGCCTGGAAGCTCCTACAAGGACTGAAGTTACATAGCCGTCCTTTAAGATCCACGCAAGGGCCATTTCAGCTAGAGTCTGACCACGCTTTGAAGCGATATCGTTAAGGGCTCTAACCTTTACAAGAACGTCCTCGTTTATCCTGTTCTCCTGAAGGAATCTGCCATCTGTGCGAACTCTGCTGTCCTCAGGGATTCCCTTGAGGTATCTGTCTGATAAAAGACCCTGTTCAAGAGGGGAGAAACAGATAATGCCTTTATTAAGCTCTTTTGCCTTCTCCTTAAGACCGTTCTTCTCAATCTTTCTGTCGAAGATGTTGTAGCGGTTCTGATTGATGATGAAAGGAACGTGAAGATCAGTTAAGATCTTGGTTGCCTTCTCAAGAGTAGGCCCGTCGTAGTTGGAAATGCCGGCATAGAGCGCTTTTCCGCTTCGTACGATCTGAGCAAGGGCTTCCATGGTCTCTTCAAGTGGAGTCTCAGGATCTGGTCTGTGATGATAGAAGATATCTACATACTCAAGGCCCATTCTCTTAAGGGACTGATCGAGGCTTGCGATGAGATACTTTCTGCTTCCCCAGTCGCCGTAAGGTCCTGGCCACATGTAGTAGCCAGCCTTGGTGGAGATTATCATCTCGTCTCTGTAGGCTGCCATGTCCTCTTTTAAGATCTTGCCAAAGTTCGCTTCAGCGCTTCCCTCTGCAGGGCCGTAGTTGTTGGCAAGGTCAAAGTGAGTTATACCGTTATCAAAAGCGGTAAAACACATCTGTTTCATGTTCTCGAAATTTCCAGTATCGCCAAAGTTGTGCCAAAGTCCAAGAGACACAGCAGGGAGCTTAAGGCCACTGGCTCCGCAGCGATTATACTGCATATTTTCATATCTGTTTTCGTTAGCTGTATACATGGTATACCTCCCTTTACATATATATTTATTATGTCATTTTTTCGATTCTTTACAAAGCATAATACTTAAAGTACACTTTAAGTCAACAAAAAATTTTTGGAGGTCCAAAATGACTTATACAATCGCCCAGATCTCAGAAAAATTCGACGTTGCGGCGTCTACCTTAAGGTATTATGAGGAGATAGGTCTTTTAACCAATGTGGAAAGAACTGTCAATGGCCGCAGAGTGTACTCTGATGCCCATGTTGGAAGGCTTAGTGCCATAAACTGCTTCAAAAAAGCCGGAATGTCCATAAGTGAAATACAGGATTTCTTTGAATATGAGAAAGATGAAGAGAAGAGCATCGATGATATGATGCGCCTTCTAAGACGCAGAAGCGAGATAATGCTTGAGGAGTTTGCAGAAAGCTACGAATCTTATGAGCATATCCTCAAGAAACTTGACTATTATGGCCACATCGAGAAGGCGGTCAAACAAAAAAAACAGCTGCCAAAGTGGGCAAATTACAGAAACAAAGACTATCACCAGCAGGCCCTTGAGACAATCATGCAAAGGCTGAAAAAGGACTGAGCCTGGATTCTTCCTAAATCTCTTTTCGGGATACCAGATAAATTCAGGATGTGTTAAGGTTATGTTAAGGTTCTTTTCGCTTGGCAGAAAGGTTAGCCTGTTATCCTTGGTTCATAAGATAACAAAACCGAATGAAAACAAGCACACATTCGGCACATTCATAAACGGAGGAAATAAGTATGTGGACAAGAAAAGAACTAAAAACAAGAGGTAAAAAAGCATTTCTATTTAACTATTGGAAGACTGTTTTGGTAAGTTTTATCCTATTGGTGCTGGTTAGCGGAGCTGCTGGTTCAGTTTCAGGTGTAGGCGGTGGCAGAAATAGCAAAAATGAAATCCAGACATCAATAGAGTCAAATGATGCGCAGTCAGAAGCCGGAACAGCTTTGGAACAGGCTCAGGTATCCATGGGCTTTGATATACCAAAGGAAGCGGCTCCGATCTTAGCAGTTGTAGGCGCCCTTGCAGGGATAGTGATCATTGCGGTGGTGCTTGCAGTTAGTGCATTCCTTATCAATCCAATAGAGGTAGGATGTAAAAGGTTCTTCCTAAAGAATCTCAACCAGAAAGCAAGCGTTAGTGAGATAACCTACGCATTCGATAATAACTATCTTAATATTGTTAAGACAACTCTTTTAAGAGATATCTATACACTTCTCTGGGGATTACTTTTTATCATTCCAGGTATCATCAAGAGCTATGAATATCGCCTGATACCTTATCTTCTGGCTGATAACCCGGAGATGACCAAAGATGAGGCATTTGCAAGAAGTAAAGAGCTTATGAAGGGGCAGAAGTGGAGAACTTTTGTACTTGATCTTTCTTTCCTTGGATGGGATATCCTGTCTCTTTTCACAGCAAGAATTCTTGAAATGCTCTATGTTGGACCATATAAGAACATGACCGAAGCAGCCCTTTATGAAAGACTTGTATATGGCAATCTTTCAGAAGAAGCAGGCAACTAATCTAAGACATTACAGGAGAAAAATAATGGATAAGATCCTCATTGCAGATGACGAGGCAGAAATCAGGAGTTTATTAAGGCTTTATCTGGAAAATGAAGGATATGCCGTAGAAGAAGCAGGCGATGGGCAGGAAGCCCTTAGGATCCTTGCAGGCGGAGACAT
>CAMVJI010000182.1 GCA_947167765.1 uncultured Butyrivibrio sp.
ACGCGATCTACGACTCCATGATGGACTTTGCCAAGTACGCTTTCAACAAATCCCACGCTGCCTGCTACGCAGTTGTTGCTATCCAGACCGCATGGCTTAAATACTACTACCCTGTAGAGTTCATGGCTGCGCTCATGACTTCAGTCATCGACAATCCTGGCAAGGTTTCAGGATATATCATGAGCTGCAGGAATATGAACATAACTCTGCTGCCACCAGATGTTAACCAGGGATACGGTGGATTTTCTGTGGCGGAGGTCGATGCCTCCGAGGATGACAAGCCGATCCCCGGCGCAGTAAACACCTGTGCTCCCGGCCGCAAAAAAGCTATTTTGTACGCTTTGACCGCCATCAAGGGCATCGGACGCCCTGTCATAAACGCAATTGTCAGTGAGCGTAAAGCGCGAGGACAGTTCAAGGATCTTAACGACTTCCTTACAAGGATGCAGGATGGTGCTGGCGGAGAAGTAAACCGCCGCGCCATAGAGAACTTCATAAAGGCTGGCGCTTTCGACTGCTTCCCAGGCACAAGAAAGCAAAAGATGACCATATACGGTCAGATAATGGACCAGCTAAAGGGCGCTGGCAAGAACAGCATGGCTGGTCAGATGTCTCTTTTCGACATCGCCGGTGATGCAGATAAGAAACAGTATGAAATCCCTCTGCCAAACGTCGGCGAGTTCGACAAAGAGCTGATGCTCGAATTTGAAAAAGAGGTTCTTGGCTTCTATGTCAGCGGCCATCCTCTTGAAGAGTATGTTTCTCTCTGGAAGAAAAAGATAACTAATACAACAACTGACTTTTATCTTGATGAAGAGACCGGCACTCCTGCTGTTCGCGACGGAGCAAATGCTGTGATCGGTGGAATAATAAGTGACAAGAAGATAAAGTACACCAAGAACGACCAGGTTATGGCATTTATCACTTTAGAAGACCTTGTAGGTTCAGTTGAAGTCATCGTCTTCCCTAAGACCTACGAAGCCAACGCTCCAAGGCTTAACGACGATGCCAAGGTGTTTATAGAAGGCCGAATCTCTGTTGAAGAGGATCGAGACGCCAAGCTCATCGCCAGCAAGATCACCTCTTTCGAGGAGATGCCAAAGACTGTCTGGATCAGGTTTGCGAATCGCGCTTCCTACGACGCCAAAGCTTCCGTCCTTGATAGCCTCATCGCCGGCAGCGACGGCCACGACGAAGTAGCCATCTACCTTACCGACACCAAGCAGGTCAAAAAACTCGGCCGCAGCCAAACCATCCGCGCCGACAAGGACATGCTGTCAATCCTGGCAGAAGAGTTCGGCAAAGAGAACGTACAGCTGAGCTGAACAAGACACGGGGAGGGCGCTTTCGTGACAGGGGGACGGTTCTTTTGTCACATTGCATTTCATGCAACGTGACAAAAGAACCGTCCCCACTGTCACAAAAGCGCCCTCCCCGTGTCTTGTTTTTGGCAAAAATAAAGGAATGCACTTTTGACGGTGCATTCCTTTTTATTATGTCGATATCTCTTTTTGGGAAATTACTGTACTGCCTTCTTGAGCTCTTCTACCTTGTCTGTCTGCTCCCATGGAAGGTTAAGATCGTTGCGGCCGAAGTGTCCGTAAGCAGCTGTCTGCTTGTAGATAGGACGACGAAGGTCGAGCATCTTGATGATACCAGCTGGACGAAGGTCGAATACCTTACGAACTGCCTCTGTAAGCTTCTCATCAGAAACCTTACCTGTGCCAAAAGTATCAACAAGGATTGATGTAGGCTGTGCAACGCCGATAGCGTATGAAAGCTGGATCTCTGCTCTGTCTGCAAGGCCTGCTGCTACGATGTTCTTAGCAACATATCTTGCTGCGTAAGCTGCAGAACGGTCAACCTTGGTGCAGTCCTTACCAGAGAAAGCTCCGCCGCCGTGACGAGCTGCTCCGCCGTATGTGTCAACGATGATCTTACGTCCTGTAAGTCCAGCATCACCCTGAGGTCCACCGATTACGAAACGGCCTGTAGGATTGATGTAGATCTTGGTGTTAGCATCAACCATAGCTGAATCTACTACTGCGTCGATAACGTACTTCTTGATATCAGCGTGGATCTGCTCCTGAGTAACCTTCTCATCGTGCTGAGTTGAAATAACGATAGCCTCAAGTCTCTTTACCTTGCCGTGCTCGTCATACTCAACAGATACCTGGCTCTTGCCGTCTGCTCGAAGGTAATCAAGAGTTCCATTCTTACGAACCTCTGTAAGCTTCTTGGTAAGCTTGTGTGCAAGGCTGATAGCGTATGGCATGTACTCCTCAGTCTCGTTTGTAGCGTAACCAAACATCATACCCTGGTCACCAGCACCGATAGCCTCGAGCTGCTCATCAGTCATCTGGTTCTCTCTAGCCTCAAGTGCCTTGTCAACACCCATAGCGATATCAGCTGACTGCTGATCAAGTGCTACAAGTACAGCACATGTGTTGCCATCGAAGCCCTTAGCTGAATTGTCATAGCCGATCTCGCAGATTGTTTCTCTTGCGATCTTAGCGTAATCAACCTTAGCCTTAGTTGTGATCTCACCTGTGATGAGAACGAAACCTGTGCAGGTTGCTGTCTCGCAAGCTACACGGCTCATAGGGTCCTGTGCCATGCAGGCATCAAGGATTGCGTCAGAAATGTTGTCGCAGATTTTGTCGGGATGTCCCTCTGTTACTGACTCTGATGTGAAAATAAACTTATCCATTTTGTTTCCTTTCTGTGTGTATACACCGAGCGTTAATGCAGACTCGGAATCGTTCCACGATTCCTCGTTCGCGTTGCTCGAAATATATCGATAATGATTTTTGCGCATATATGCGCAAATCCTTATCGATGCATTTCTCTGCATTAACGCAAAAATCCGCTTGTTGCGTGCACAAACAAGCGGAACTGATTGACTCTCAGATCCTCTTATTGCTCGTTGTGTCATAGCTCTTGTGCTATGGCAGTTGCACGCTCAGGTTGGCACCTTCCTGACTGATCAAGGGGTTGCCGTGGCTTCATAGGTCCTATGTACCTCCACCACTCTGAATAAGAGAACAGTTACAATATACCATTCAGACACATTATCTCGTGTCTGTTCTATGATGATACATTATGTCGTCCATAAAAGCAATAGGGCAATTGATTATTTTTATCTTTTTTGATATAGTCGTTATCGACGTTCTGTCATTTCTTTTTTACTACTGCATTTCGCAGAATTTTATCACTTAGAAATATCTTTTAACACTATTTTAGATCATCCATTCTTGCTACAGATGTAATCCCAACTACAGTCGCCGCAGATTTCTTTGCGCTTGCCGGTATCTATCACACTCATTTTCACAAGCTTCAAAAAATCTTCATAAGGAATCTCTGCTCCAGCATCAAGTCCACAGGCCTTCAGGACATCACTGTCATACCGTTGGACCTTGTCTTCAGTAGTGCAGATGCCGCCTTCATTATTGGGACAATTCCTGCAGACAACGTCGGTGCTACATGTAAGTGTGATCAGTTGATCTGACTTTTCTTCACACGCTCTTATCACCCGGCCCATGTGGTCGGTAAAATCTTCACTATATCCCTTGCCTTCATAGAACTGAAAACACATCCCATGATGTGGCCTTAAACAAATACTCATAACAATTATCTTCCTGTCAATCTTATGTTTGTTCTTGCTCGTAAAGTGCAGCGAAATCTTCAAGGCGCTCTCTGATATTTATATGCTGAGGGCAGTTCTTTTCACAGAGGCCGCACTTGATGCACTCGGAAGCCTTCCCATGATTCATGGAGAATCGCTCGTAATACATGTTGGATTTCTTCCCAGTAACAACGTGCATGTTGTACAGGCCAAAGTACTCAGGTATATTGATGTTCTTTGGGCAAACCTCCATGCAGTAGTGGCAGCTGGTGCATTGTATGGTTCCAGTGTTGTTGAGTATTTCAGTGATCGATTCAACAAGTTTATATTCATTCTCGGAAAGTGGCGCAAAGTCCTGCATGTAGGTCGTGTTGTTGTCAAGCTGGTTAACATCACTCATTCCGCTAAGCACTATCTGCACATCATCAAGGGATGCTGCATATCTTATGGCCAGTGATGCTGGAGTCAGCGCCTCATCGCCAAAAGAGCTATAAAAAGAATTAAACTTTTCCATGGCTGCTTCAGGAAGACTTGCCAAAGTTCCGCCTTTTATGGGCTCCATTACCATAACCTTTTTGCCATGTTTTTTGGCGGTTTCATAGCAGGCTCCTGACTGGATTGCAATGCTGTCCCAGTCAAGATAGTTTATCTGCAGCTGTACAAAGTCAACCTCCGGATGGTCAGTCAGGATCTTGTCAAGAGTCTGTGCATCATCATGGAAGGAAAACCCGATGTTCTTTACATAGCCTTCTCTCTTGAGTTTTTCTATAAAAGGAAATCCACCGTACTTCTCAGTATTTACGTATCTGTCTCTGCCGAGGTTGTGAAGGAGATAATAGTCGAAATATTCTACTCCACAGCGTTTTAATTGTTCGTCAAAAAAGACCTGGTAGTCCTCGGATTTAGTAACCCTAAGAATTGGCATTTTATCAGCAAGAACAAAGCTATCTCTTGGAAATCTCTTTACGACAGCTTCTCGTACTGCTTCCTCGGAGTGTTCCTGGTGATATGGATAAGCGGTATCAAAATATGTGAATCCACGTTCCATGAACACATCTGCCATTTTCTTGAACTGCGGGATGTCAATTGACGCCGCATCATCAGGGTTAAGCAGAGGTAATCTCATTGTTCCAAAGCCAAGTTTTTTCATAAGATCTCCTATTTGATAAAATACACCCATGCAGCACGCTGCATGGGTGAAAACTTGATCAATCGTTAGC
>CAMVJI010000183.1 GCA_947167765.1 uncultured Butyrivibrio sp.
AGCTCCGCGATCCTTATGTCATACTCGTTGTTAAAAGAGTCATAATTGGTGGTGGATATCCTTCTTACGCCGTTAGTACATGAAAGATACAGCCTCTCACCGTTCAGAACATAGTTAGATCCCGCTGTTATTGATGTATGTAGTCCTCTGCTCCTGTTGAGCACCAGATAGCTTGTCACTTCATCATTTAAAAGATCTTTTTCATCAAGGACATATATTCCGTTTCCAGACAGAACCCATGCTTTACCGGATTCAGAGATAAATACGTCGTAGTTGTTGCTATAAGGGAAAGAATCAAGTCTCTTTATAGACTTACCGTCATAGTAATACAGCGCATTGCTGGTGACGTAAAGGTATCCGCCTGTGCAAGGGACTATCTTAAACACAACCAGGGTCTTTAGATTTTCCTCTTCATTTAAAATGCTGACAACTTTTCCGTCCTTTATGACATATATGCCACCGCCATCAGAGCCAGCGTATATAACGCCTTTTTCCCCTTCGCAGATGCATAGTACCTGCTCTGTAATGCCGTCATACTCTCCAAGTGTCTTTACAACAGTATCATCCTTTATAAAGGTAAGACCTGTATTGGAAGCAGCCAGTATCTGGCCGTCAGACAGTTCATAAGTAAGATTGAACACATCTCCTTCAGCAGCATCTTTATCCCGGTCAAATGTGACGACGCTCTTATCCGGAAGCATCTTTATAAGACCTGGTTTTCCGTATGTGGAAAACCAGAGGTTGTTACCACTATCCCGCATGATGTGTTTGATCTTAACGCTTCTAAAAAGCTCAGGATGAGGTATCGGAACTGAGTAATAGGTCTTCAGATCGATGGTGACAAGACCTGTTCCGGTTCCCGCATATAACAAACCGTCCTTAACAAGAACGCTGTTGACCACTGTACCTGAAACATTGGACCTTGCAAAAATGTCCTCAAAAGGATTCCAGGAATATTTCTTTATGCCCTGAGTATTTGAAGCAAACCAGACATTGCCCTGATAATCAATGATCACATCCTTTACAGAACTGGAAAAATCATCAGAAGTAAGCATTGTAAGAGAGCCATTGTCTGACAAAAATCCGATACCATTCTCGCAGCACAAGAATGACCCTTTATAATCTTTTGAATAGAGGATCTTGTTGTAGTAGGTAAGCTCATCGGAATACTGCTTGGACATGATGTCTGTCTTTCCTTCGCTAAAGAACAGCCTTCCAGTAAAGTTGTTACTGCTGCCAACAATATAGTTTCCTTCATTTTCCGCAGCGACGGTGGTAAAATCTCCGCCAAGAACATAAATGAGTCTCTTGTCACTAAATACCACTATGCTTCCGTCACTTCTTATTCCAGCCACAGTCTTTCCACTGCTGTCCAGCTTATTAATTCCGTAATAGCTGTTTCCTCCAAATGCTTCAACGCTCATGTCTGTGCCGATCCTGCACAGCTGTGTGGCTGTTCCTACATAGATATTTCCAAGATAGTCCTCGGTAAGCGCTTTTATTACATTGGAGGACAGCCCTTCGTCAATAGAGAAGAATGTAACTTCATTAGTCTCAGTGTCATAGCAGGCAACACCATTGTCGTTGGTGCCAATCCACATGCGGCCCTTTTTGTCTATCATGAGGACATTGATATTCCTGATCCTGTCATCAATATTCTTGAGCTTAAAGCGATAACCGTCATAGATATATAGCCCGGTGTAGGTGCCAGCCCAAATATATCCGTCCTTTGTCTGGGCAAGAGCATTTACTTCCACAGAATCAAGGCCACTGTCCTCTGTGTACAGAATGCCTGCATATTCAGCGCCAAAGTCAGAAGCCTGCGCCTTTACAGAAAAGCAGGGTATCAAAAGAACAAGGATAAGCCCTGTGATCAGTCCGTTTTTCTTAAAGGCTCTCACTATTTTTTCCACAAGGGGCCTAAACAGCACAACTATCAAAAAGCTTAGGGCCTTATCCGGAACATCCACAAAGGCCTGTCCTAAAAAAGACGTGATGATAGGAACCTGGACATCTCTTGAGATCATGTCCATAAGGGCATCTCCCCAGATATTACCAGTTCTTCCATCATACATTTTGAGGTTTATTGGTGTTGAGATAATTGCAGCCACAAGACCTGTCATCACTGCCGCAGAAAAAATCTTTAACTGAGTTACATTGTTCTTTGGGTAAAGAAGTCCGGCAGTAATAGCGATTGCTGCAGAAACTAAAAGATATGGAAAGGCGACAAAATCTCCCGATGAAGCGATGATATTTGTGGCCATGCCACAAATAACGCCTGCAATAGGATTAATCTCTATGGCAGCCGCAATTGTTCCGATGGCATCAAGCCAGAAGGGAAGATCGAAGCGCTGGGCAATCTGCCTTCCGATGATATTGATGCACAAACATATCAGTATTATATTTATACTTTTCCAGGATTTTAGCTTTTTCATGCATCCTCGCAAAGAATAAACGTCACAATAACCTGATTATATTTTATCATTACACTGATTAGTACTCAACGAAATATAAAAAAAGCCTTGAGAAACACTGATGTTTCTTAGGCTTTCGTTGTTTACAATTTGTTCATAATTAATTAAAAGAATCGTTACTTCAAATCATCTTTTAGACATATCCGCTTGTTAATATAATATTGTCAGATGAGTTAAGACAATACCAAACAAAAACTTTTTCATAATATGCCAGGTAAGGAAGCTTACCTGGCATCCTCCCTTTTATAGGGCTTTTTTTATTTTACGGATAATTATTTGATAGTGTTGCCCTGTAAGAACTTCTCCATATCAGCAACTGCTGATTCCTCATCAGAACCTTCAGCTATTACTGTAACAGCCTCGCCTGATGTAAGGTTCAGTGTCATCATTCCCATGATACTCTTAGCATTGACCTTCTTGGACTGAGCCTCAATGTGAACTGTGCTCTCGTACTTGCTTGCAAGCTGAACGAGCTCTGCAACAGGTCTTGCCTCAAGCCCTCTAGGCAGCTTAATTTCGATAGATTTTGTGATCATAATATCCTCCTTTTACAATCGCATCCTGTCCGCAAGCTCCGATAGCTTACGCAGTCTGTGGTTAACTCCAGACTTCCCAACAGGCGGATCCAAAAACTTACCCAATTCCAGTAATGTTGCATCAGGATGTTCCAACCTCACCTCAGCCATCTCCCTAAGATTATCCGGGAGCCCTTTGAATCCCATCTGGTCTCTGATGAAGGTTATATCCTCTATCTGCTTGGTGGCTGCATTGACTGTCTTGGTGATATTTGCCACCTCACAGTTGACCTTCCTGTTGATGGAATTGCGCATCTCCTTAACGATCCTGAGATTCTCCAGGTTCATAAGGCTTATTGGCGCCTCCATAATATTGAGTAGGTCTACAATACCTGCACCTTCCTTGATATAAAGCACATGGTACTTCTTCCTCTGTACTATGCGGGCCTCTATATCAAAGCTCTCGATCAGGTCCTTAATTAGCATTGCCTGTCCTTCGTGATTACAGACAAACTCCATGTGGTATCCCTTGTTTGGATCGCTTATGGAGCCAGTGCAAAGAAATGCATCTCTTAAAAATGCTCTCTTGCAGCAGGAATTCTTGACGACCAGGGGGCTTGCACCCTCAGCAAAGTCTCTAATGTTTCCATCCTTGTCCATGAGCTTTGTTGCCATCAAGACATCTTCAACCTGTCTTGTATCAGTAAGGACCGGGCTGTAAATACGCCCACCGATGCGCACATCTGGCACATCTTCCAAAATGCTAGTAACTATATTAAATGCTTTTTTAAATAATGTAAAGAGCTTTCTCAGTACCTGCGCGTTGTCGGAAAGCAAATACAGAGCCTTTCCGCCGCCCTCTGTTTCGCCCACATAGCCTATGCTGGTAATTATAGCAGCTATGCCAGCAAGCTGACAATGCCTGGTACCTGCAGTATGCCCAAGAAGCTCTTCTTTAACTTCTGCTGAAAAAGACATATCTCACTTGGCATCCTTTACATCTCTATGAGTTAGCTTAAGTCCAAAGTTTCCACCTAGATTCTTTAATCTCTCATAGAGCTCATTAGCAATGGTTACGCTTCTGTGCTGACCTCCAGTACAACCGATGGCTACCACCAGCTGATACTTTCCCTCTTTAACATATCCAGGTATAAGAAATTCAAGCATATCTGTCAGCTTGTCTACAAATTCCTGACAGGCAGGAAAACTTTTTACATAATCCTGAACCGGCTTGTCATTTCCTGTCTTGTGCTTTAATTCATCAATATAATAAGGGTTTGGTAAAAATCTCACGTCAAAGACAAGGTCCGCATCTGAAGGTATTCCGTGCTTAAATCCAAAGGAGAGGACGTTTATCATAAGGGAGTTGTACCCCTCATTCTTTACGAATATCCTATCCAGCTCTTCCTTGAGTTCTCTGGTAAGAAGGCTTGATGTGTCAATGACATAGTCAGCCTTCTTTTTAATTTCAGAAAGAACCTCTCTCTCCTTGGCAATTCCATCCTCAAGCCTGTCGCCAACTGCATTCATAGGATGAATACGCCTTGTCTCTTTATATCTTTTGATAAGAGTCTGATCATTGCAGTCCATGAAAAGAACTTCTACAGGAGTTCCTCTTTCCTTGAGGGAGTCAATGATACCCGCAACGCCCTCAAAGCTCTGACCGGCTCTTGCGTCAACTCCCAGTACTACCTTGGTGATCTCGCTGTCGGGCATGGAAATAAGTTCTGTGAATTTCTCAATAAGAGAAACTGGCAGATTGTCAACGCAGTAAAAACCTGCATCCTCCAGCATATGTATCGCAGTGGCCTTACCACCGCCACTCATTCCAGT
>CAMVJI010000184.1 GCA_947167765.1 uncultured Butyrivibrio sp.
CGAAGGCCATGAACATCGGCGATGGAAACCGGGAAAAAGATGAATATATGTGCGGGCGGCGCCACGGGTTTAAGCGGGGGCAGGGTGACACTGTTGGGCGAAAGGTCCGCGGCATGGGTGGGGCGTGGGCTGCCGGGGTGGCAGGTCCAGGGCCAAAGGAGACAACAGAACCGTCCCCGTGTCTTGTTTTTATACGAATATCTGATAAAATATTAACAGGGTTACTAATTATACATTTTTAGGAGGTATTTGTTTTATGGCAATGAACAAAGTAGTAGTTGCAGGCGGTGGTGTGCTGGGTACTCAGATCGGACTCATGTGCGCTTATACTGGGCATGACGTTACTTTCTGGCTTAGAAGCGAGTCTTCCATTGGGAGGACACAGCCCAAGATCGAGCTCTATTCCAAGGCTATGCTGGACGACCTTGCAGCAGCCAAGAATCTTATTGGCAATCCGCTGGGTGCTCTTCTTTATCCAAAGGGACTTATCACAAAGTGGGAAGGCATCACAGCTGAGCAGATCGATGCTCTCATTGAGCAGGGTAAAAAGAATATGACCGACAACGTACATATCGAGCTTGATATGGCTAAGGCTGTTGCCGGCGCTGATATTGTTATCGAATCAATGGCTGAGGATCCAAATGCCAAGATAGATGTATACGAGCAGATGAAAGATCTTCTCGATGAGAAGACCATCCTTGTTACCAACTCTTCAACACTTCTTCCAAGTATGTTTGCTGAGCACACAGGAAGGCCCGAGAAATATCTTTCTCTTCACTTTGCTAACACTATCTGGAAGAACAACACCGCAGAGGTTATGGGACATCCTGGTACAGATCCTGAGATCTACAAGAAAGTCGTTGCATTTGCTGGTGAGATCAACATGGTTTCTCTTGAGCTTCACAAAGAGCAGCCTGGCTACATCCTTAACTCCATGCTGGTTCCTTTCCTTTCAGCAGCGCAGGCTCTGTGGGCTAACGAAGTTGCAGATCCTAAGACCATCGACCTTACATGGCGTCTTGCAACTGGCGCTCCAAAGGGGCCTTTCGAGATCCTTGATATCGTAGGCCTTGAGACAGCTTACAACATCAACCAGATGAAGCCCGGTGCTCAGGAAGAAGGCAATATCTACAACAAGATCGGCAAGCTCTTAAAAGAGAAGATCGACAAGGGTGAGACCGGTATCAACAAGGGCAAGGGATTCTACGAGTACAACAAATAGCACGAATAAATATACATTTTTCAAAGTCAAAGCCGGCTCGCTGAGCCGGCTTTTCTTATTTGATCTGGTTTACTGTTTTGTTTTTTATCTGGTGCTGCTGCGGTACTGAACCGGAGTCATGCCGTATTTCTTTTTAAAGAGTCTGTTGAAGTGCTCAACGTTCTGGTAGCCTGCTGCCTCAGCGACCTTTTCAACTTTCATGTTGCCGTTTCGAAGAAGGGTGCTTGCCTTGTTGAGCCTTATTCTCTTGACGTTTTCTCCGAAGGTCATTCCTGACTTTTCCTTGATGTACTTGGACAGGTATGGCTTTGAAAGATAGAACTGGCTTGAGAGGTCATCTAAAGTTACAGTCAGGTAGTTTTCCTGGATGTAGTTGATGATAGAGTTGATCCTCTCATCCTTGTTGTTCTTGATGTTCCTTACAGTGTCGATCTGGTTTACCGCAATTACAAGAGCATTGATGGAAGACTTGATGATATCTTCGTCAATTCCAACGCCCCAGAACTTCTGGCCATTGTAGGTGATACCAACATAGGAGCAGGCCTTGGATGATGATCCTCTTGAAAGAGCGTGCTCTTCGTAGGTTGAAAGCTCGTAGCTGATATTGAAGTACTGCTTGATAGCATTACTTACAGCATCCAGGCGTCCGTTACCGTTTGCCTCAACCACGTGCTCTTTATCCCCGTGGCTTACAGTAACTTCAGCAAGGATTCCGTCGATCTGCTTGAAGTGTACATCAGGAATGCGGAATATGTTGTCGTTGTGAACATACTTATCTTCAAATATCTGATATATCCTTGCAGGTGAAAGCTCAGCATGCTCTCTGTCCGAGATATCCTTGATGGTGTAGCTGATATCTGCCTGCATCTCCTTTGGAACCATCATGCCATAGTTGGTCTTAAGGATGTAGCTTACGCCGCCCTTACCGGACTGGGAGTTGATCCTGATAACGTCTCCGTCGTACTCTCTTCCAAGATCCTTGGGGTCGATTGGAAGATAAGGAACTGACCAGATACCGCCATCCTTTTTCTGCTCATGCCAGGAGAATCCCTTTGAGATAGCATCCTGGTGAGATCCTGAGAATGCTGTGAACACCAGCTGTCCTGCGTAGGGCTGTCTCTCATAGATGCGCATTCTTGTAAGGCGCTCATAGGTTTCAGCAATCTCTGTGATGTGGCTAAAATCAAGTCCCGGCTCAACACCGTGGGAATACATGTTGATAGCAAGTGTAACGATGTCGACGTTACCTGTTCTCTCTCCGTTTCCGAAAAGAGTTCCCTCAATCCTGTCAGCTCCAGCAAGGCATCCAAGCTCAGCATCACTGACACCTGATCCTCTGTCGTTGTGAGGATGGAGAGATAAAGTAACAGCATCTCTGTACTTAAGATTCTTGCTGATATACTCAACCTGGGTTGCAAATACGTGAGGCATTGCAATCTCTACAGTTGTAGGGATGTTAATAACAACCTTATTTTTCTTGGTTGGCTTCCATACATCCAGAACTGCGTTGCAGACATCTACCGCATAGTCTACCTCTGTTCCTGGGAAGCTCTCTGGTGAATATTCAAAAGAGAAATTGCCGTTTGTCTCTTTTGCAAGCTTATTAAGAAGCTTGGCTCCGTCGACAGCAATCTTCATAACTTCTTCTTTACTCTTTTTAAACACCTGCTCACGCTGTGCTACAGATGTGGAATTGTACAGATGAATGATGGCCTTTGGAGCACCCTTTACGGCCTCGAAGGTTCTTTTGATGATATGCTCTCTCGCCTGTGTAAGAACCTGAACTGTAACATCGTCAGGAATCATGTTCTTCTCGATAAGAGTTCTTGCAAACTCAAACTCAGTCTCTGAAGCTGCAGGGAAACCAATCTCGATCTCCTTAAAGCCGAGCTTAACGAGCATAGTAAAGAATTCCAGCTTTTCATCAAGGCTCATGGGCTCGATCAGAGCCTGATTGCCATCTCTTAGATCAACGCTGCACCAGATGGGTGGGTGATCGATATAGTCCTTCTTGACCCAGTCATAAGAAGGCTTTGGTGGCATGAAGTACTGTCTCTGGTATTTCTCTACGTTTTTCATATCTGCTCCTCGATTCTGTAATTGATGATTTTTTATCTCATTTTCTTTGCACCGATTGATCATTATTAATTACATCGGCATATTTTTGATATGTATTAGTTGATAATTAATACAATCGCAAGATAATTTTCATCATTTTTATTGATGGTTATTATCATACCACAATTTTGCGCAATTACATCATGGTGAATTTAATCACTTTTCTTGATATAAATTAATAAAAAGTCAGCGAAGCTTATCCTTCGCTGACTCTCTTTTTCCATTACTATCCCCTTAAAACACCAATTTTTGTGCCATTTCTTTTAGTTCCTGCTTTCTGTCTGACAAAAGAAGGAGCTTGTTGTACCTATAGTAGGCTTCATTGCCTGTTTCTCTTACGAACTTAAGGCTGTGATAAGCGCTTGAAAGCTCCGTTAAGAAGATCACCATTTCCTGGCTGCCCGATAGTGATTCACCATCGCCAAATACTTCCTCAAGAAATGCAAAGCTGTTTGAGAGGTGCTCTCCTGTGCGCATAATCGCTTCCTGTCTGCTATCCTCCCGCTTCGTAAACCACTTCTTAGCTTCTGCCAGCTGCTCTTCCCATGGAGCCGTATTTTGGCCGCCTTCCGCAAGCGCCTTTACGCACTCACCCATAGCCTCTGCCGCAAGGAGCGTATTCTTTTCGCTGTCCCTATCGATCATGCCAGCTTCCTTCTTGTTCTTAACGTCCTCCAAAAGTGCTGTCTGCCTTGCAGTAAGTTCCCTGGAGGCGCTTACCTCACCACCTTCTGCAGCCTTTGAAGCGCCTTCTGCTGCAACACCCTTGATGGTCTCAAAGAGGATTTTCTGAACTGCCTGCTGCCTTACATAGTCTCTGAACTCTCCCATGAGAGCGTCAGTAAGGAGCCCTATTACGCTTAGCTTTTCGTCAAAAGAGCCTTTCCTGAGCCCGTCTTTATCTGCAGGGAACCTGCCCTCTAAAATATCAGGGATCTTGTATACCTGGTTATACCTGAGGTACAGCTCATAGTAGGTGGCAAAATCCCTGGCTATCTCAGTATTCTGAAGGTACTGGGAGCACAGGTTTTCATCAATGGCGATACCAAGCTTTTCGTGGACCTTCATAACTCTTGAAAGGTCCTCCCAGCCTCTTGCTGTCACAAAGCTTCTGCCGTCAACATCAGTCTTTATGCTGTAGAAGTTGTCCTTCTTGATTTCCAGATATGCAAGGATTGCGCCGTGGATAGATGCCTTGTAGGCGTAGTCCTTCCAGGCGTCAAAATCCTCTTCAATATTGATCTGCCTCACCCTGTCCAGAGTTACAATATCAAAGTCCCTGACAGATTTGTTGAACCTTGCCGGGTTTCCAGCAGTTACGATTATGAAACCATCAGGGATTTTGTGACTTCCAAAGGTCTTGTACTGCAGAAACTGAAGCATGGTAGGCGCCAGAGTCTCTGATACGCAGTTTATCTCGTCAAGGAAAAGAATTCCCTCCTTCACCCCAGACTTTTCAATCTGGTCGTAAACGCTGGCCAC
>CAMVJI010000185.1 GCA_947167765.1 uncultured Butyrivibrio sp.
GCTGTAGCTGCATCTTTCTTGATCTGTAATTCCTTGAGCTGGTTATTCTTTTTGTCAAAAGCCTCTTTTGCCTTGTTCAGTTTCTGCTGCAGAAGTGTCCTTTTTCTGGTAACTTCTTCGATTTTCTTGTCCAGCTCTTCCAACTCACTCATCATGTTTGTAATTCTTTCACCATCACTCATTTATCCGCTCCTTATCTGTATTCATCTTTTATCCTTCCAAATGTGTAAAAATGCGATGTCCAGTAATTTGTTGTTATGTTTGTTATCTTTATTGGATCCCCGCAGTGAATCATCTGGTTATTTCCCAGGTAGATCCCCACATGTGAAGCTCCATATGTGGCATAAGTTCCCTGAAAGAAAATGAGATCTCCAGGCTTCGCCGCACCAGGACTTACCTTGTCACAGAAAGTTTCGAGTATCACATTCGCAGATGTTCTCGGAAACGACGCAACGCCAGAAGTATTCATTACCCAATACACATAACCGCTGCAGTCAAATCCCGATGCTACTGATGACCCACCCCACTTATACGCCCGTCCTAGCTGTGTCTGTGCAACGTTGTATATCTGCTGCGCCTCAGCATCTGAAAACGATATATCAGCTTCACCATAGATAGCCTTATATTCCTCTGGATCATACTCGTAGCGGTAGATATCATCCCTTGCCGAAAATCCTCCAAATAAGTAGTCTTTTTGCCCCGATGTGCTTTTGTACAGCTCATAGAACCTAATTTGTTCTTCCGTGGCTAAATTGGCCCTTAAAACGTCATCTAAGGGTGTCGTAGTGAGCTCCGTGGTAAATATCGCATATCGGTAGGTACATTCCTCTGTCTGCCAACTGTCACCATTCCAGTAATAAGTAGTGTCTGTTTCCTCGTCATAATCTGTTGCAGTCCTGCTTTCTATGGTCTCGTATTGGCTAAGCTCAAAAGCCTCCTCATATATTTCTTTGATCTCATTTTTGATAGCTGAAGTAAGTGTATAATTGAAGTATTTCGCGGTAAGGTACGAGGCTATTAGGTTGCCATCATGCTTGATGACTGCTATAAGTGCATCCTGCGTGGAATCTTCACCATCAAGTACATACTGGTATTCATCAAATCCTCCTCCATCAGAAGCTGTCGTATGATCTGTCTCCGCATCCTTTATTGCTTTCTTATCTGCTTTTTCCTCGTCAACAAACACCTTATTGCTAAGAAGGAGCGTTTCATCTTCTGCCTGATATGATGTGTACTCATGCATACCACCGGATACACCTCCCATAGCTGACAGAAGTAGAAGCAAAATAACGATTATCCCCACTATCACCAGAACCGGTCCTGCTATCCCAAAAATTGCCGCCATCACACCCTTGCTTTTTGTTATTCCTTTAAGTCTTGCGGCTGTTCCCGAAAGCTTGTCATTTTTGAAAAGTGTTTTTGCCCTTCGCTTTTGAAGTTTCTTTTTCTGAATGCGATGCTTTTCTTCCTTGGAAAGTTTCTTATCTTCAAATTTGCTTGTGGATCTTTTACTGGCCTTTTCTTCATGTTTCCCTGAAGGGTTCTTTTTCTTTTGATTCTTAGGTGGCTTTCTCTCGTCCTTTTTGCTACTCTTACCGTGTTCGAGCCGGGATCCTAATTCAAAGTTAATATCTTTTATGGCATCTGCTGTACGTTTTGCGGCCCACGTTGCGGTACCCGAAATATTCTCCTGAATATTTTCTTCAACTCCTATCCCGTAGCCATCTCCACTTCCATAATTGGTCGCCTGCTGAAGATCTGACAGGTGCTCTAGCTTCTTACGCTTCTTTGCCTGAATCTTCTCATAATCACTTTGGGTCTTTCCCCTAGCGATAAGCCGTTCTTCCTTTTTCACAGCCTTGTTGTATCTCTTCATTCGCTGCTTGGCTTTTGAGAGTTTTTCTTTTTCAGAAGCAGTAAGCTCTTCTCCGTTCTTTTCTCTTTTTGCAAGTGAGCTTTCTTTAAGAGATTCCTTTGTCTCTCTTCTTGTTGTCTTTATCCTCTTTTTGGCTTCTTTTTTGTTCTTATTTTTTACTGCAAGGTAATCGGTAGCGCCCTTTACGTGCTCGTACTTTTCCAGAGTAGTAAGAACCTTATCTTTGGATGAAAGCGCATTCTCTTCGATATTGGTTCCAACACTGTCAGTTCCCTGCCGAATATAGGTTGTATCCTCTATTCCATCTATTGCAACGGAGCCAACCACCTCTCCACTCATCTGCATCATCCTTATGGCTTTATCCCTTGCAGACGTACCTGTTTTCTCTTTTCCCAATGTCTTTTCCTCTCGAACCTTCACTTCTGCCCATCATGGGCAGAAGTTTATGATTACGATGCAGGCTTCTGATTTGCCTTCTTTTTATTCCTCTGTGCAATCTCTACAAGCTCATCTTTCTTCGAAGTACACATCTCATAAATGTGCGTATTCTTCGGTATCTTGTTATAGAATGGGACTATCGTTCCTCCAAAATACAGAAGCCCTCTTCCGGGTGGCGTATTGGTAACATACTTAAGCTGCGCAGGACTTATCTTTAAGACACTTGCCAAAAGCTTTTTATCATCACCTTTTAGCCTGAACATTTTCACATAATCGGTATTTCTGAAAATTGTCTCCGCCTGACTCGATATCATGAGGTCGTACGGGTTCTGCGTCATTCCCACGGGATAAGCTCCATATTTTCTAAACCGCTTATATATCTCAACCGTATAGGCTGCGGTCTGCGGATTGTTCAACTGGAGGTGAAATTCATCCATAAAATACTTAATCTTATAGTTGGCTTCGTTGTTATCTCTGTGTTGGGTAACTTTATTCCATACCTGATCCTGAACCGTCATCATTGCAAAGGGTTTCAGCTGTTTGCCTACATCTCTTATGTCAAAACATATAAGCCTGTTATTCAGATCAACGTTTGTCCTATGGTTAAAGAAGTTACTTGATCCATGAACAAATCTGTCCATCTTTACAGCAAGTGCATCTGCGTCCTCCCTTCCAAGGGATTTGATCTCGTTATAAAGATCTTCCAACGTTGGCATATCCTCAGGTCTCATCCTTGAATCAAAGTATCTTTCATACATCGCCGTTGCAGCCACATCTATGATTGACATTTCTATTGGTTCAAGCCCGAATTTTCCACCTATGATCAGTTCCATGAGCGATAATATAAAATCTATCTTCATGACAGCTGCCGCCTTGTCATCACCGTATCCCGAATTGATATCAAGAGGATTTATATGATCCTTTGATGTTGGTGAAAGGACTATTGTCTGGCCTCCAAGGTCATTTACTATAGATTTGTACTCCGACTCGGGATCCAGTATGATAACGTGGTCATCCGATGCTATCATTGTGTTGTAAATCTTTATCTTAGAATCCATGGATTTCCCATATCCGGGCTGTCCAAAGATAAGCGAATTCTGGTTGCCGAGCATCTCCATATCAGCCATTATCGGGTTATTTGAAAGGGCGTTTATCCCCTCATACAGCTGCCTGCCTGTCTGATGAAAGATCTCGACTGTCGTAAAAGGGACGAACCCGGCCACCGCCCGGGTAGTAAGCTCAACATCAACCTTCATGTCACTTGGAAGGTATCCAAGCGGAAGTGTTGCCATGAATCCTTTCTCCTGGCGGTAATCCAGGCATTTTATGGCACATGATCTCTGCTGTGCTATCGCTGTTATCTGCTCTACAGCGTTTCTTAAAGTCTTCTCATTCTCCTCTACACAGGTAAGGATGATTGATACGTTATAATATCTGTCTTCTCCCGACTGGACATCTGCTAATGTTTCTTCAACATTCTTACTCATGCTCTTTAGATCTGGGGGCATGATATCCATGTCATAACCGCTCTGTGAGGCTCTTTTCTGTTCATCGATCTTGTTCTTTTCAAGATCTGATAATGTCTCTTTGAGAAGCTTTACAGCCTTTTCCTGGTCAAGACTCTGTGCAAAGATCGAAACCATTACGGTGTGATCTACTGAAAGAATTAGGTTCATCAGCTTCTCATCAAGCTTCTCCGTCTGAATCTGAATGAACATGCTCCTTGCATAGTGATCTCCCAATTTGAAGAAATAACCGTTCCTGAAATCCATTGAAGAAGGACTGATATAGTCTTTTGCGGTAAGTCCGGTTCTTACTGTAAGGTCAAAGTTGAACAAAAACTGTGAGAAATCGTCTGGGTTCAGAAGCGTTCGCAGTACCGTCAGCCATTCATACCCCGTAAGTGTATGTGTCTGTACACCGATTCTCTCAAGAAGCTCTTTTATCTCATCTTCTATTCTTTTGAACTTTGGTTTTACTGCCCTAACATTTTTGCCTTCAAGTCCTATGACGATAAATTTGGGTCTTACATAGCCGTTATTTCCCTTGTTCATCAGGTTGAATAAAAGCTCATTGAATTCAGTTCTTATTGGCTGCAGATGGTCTTCCCTGTCCTTTACGTGTATAGCTGCCATCTGTGCCACCCTGTCTGCCTTAAGCGTTGCACAGTAAATCTGCACATGTACCTCTGGCTCAAAGAAGTTATAAAAATCACACCAACCCTCAAACAGATCGTTCTTCTCTTCATCAGATGCAAGGTCATAATTGATGTCTGTAAAAGAGATCATCTTGCACCAATAATGGTCATTTATCCTGCAGGTTCCATCCTCTTCCATGAACTCAAAAGGAATGGTTTCCTGTACTCCGTGGTACTTTTCTTTCTTAAGAGCTTTCTTTCTCTCTTTTACAAGCCTTACCTTCTGGTCAGCAGAAAGGATATTTCCATAGTTAGATCTGTCCTTTATCCTGTATCTTGCATTTATGGAAGCATGCTTCTTTATGTAACT
>CAMVJI010000186.1 GCA_947167765.1 uncultured Butyrivibrio sp.
TCTCACCTTTGATCTTTTCAAGAATATCCTTAAAGCTTATGTTGTCCTGCGGATTTTCTTCCTTGAAAATAAGGTCCTCCCTGGATACTTCGCCGAGGTTTGTAACCTCGTCTTTTGAAACAGCAATGGCCATATATTTCTGGCCAATGCGGACAATCTGAATATATTTTGTACTTGATATTCTGGCAGTCTCTATGATCTCGATATTACCGGTAGCTGTCTTATCTTTTTGAAAATCAGCCATCCACCTGGTAAAAAAATATGTGGCAGCTAAAACTCCAATGAAGATAATAAGCATCACTATAAGCTGCAGATATGAATTCATAGAAAATGCCCCATCCTTACTGAACAATCTCTGTTACGCGGACGCCGAAGCTCTCCTCGATAACAACAACTTCTCCCTTGGCAACAAACTTACCATTTACTAATACATCAACAGGCTCACCAGCAACTTTATCAAGCTCTATGATAGTACCAGGCGCAAAATCAAGAATATCTGAAATAGGCTTAGCTGTTCTTCCAAGCTCAACGGTAACTTCCAGTGGTACATCCTTGATGATTCCAATATTCTCGCCGCCAGCCATGATGGTGGTACCACCAGCAAAATTCTGGAACTGAGCTGGCTGGATATTCATGTTCATCATCTGAGGTGCCATCTGCATCTGAGGCATAGCCATCTGAGGCATTCCCATCTGTGGCATAGCCATCTGAGGCATTGGCTGCCCCATCATTGAAGGATCCATAGCCGGCATTGGCTGTGGTGCTGAAGCAGCAGGCACTGGAGCTGGCTCTGGAGCTGGTGCAGGTGCTGGTGCAGAATCTCCAGTGGCAGCATCTGCTCCAATTACTGTATCCTTCAAGGTCTTGGCAAAATCTATTGGATATAACTGCATAAGAGTTGAATCCACCAGATCGCCAACCTGCATCTTAAAGGAAATCTTTACAAAGGTTCCAGTAAGGAAATCTGCTATATCGGAAGGATCATCATTGATCATCTCAAGAAGTGTAGCCTGTGGCGGGCTGATATCTACCTTCTGATTGATCATGGTTGAAAGAGATGTGGCAGCAGCTCCCATCATCTGGTTCATAGCTTCTGAAATAGCAGAAAGCTGGAGCTCTCCAATCTCGCCATCTGTATTGGTACCATCACCGCCCATCATAAGGTCAGTGATGACCATAACATCGTGCTCTTTCAGGATAAGAATATTCGTACCATCAAGACCTACTGTGTATTTGATCTGGATAAATACGCAAGGCCTTTCATAGTTGCTTATAACATTCTCCCAATTAGCAAGTTCAACCTGAGGAGTGGTGATATTTACCTTCTGATTAACCAGAGAGTAAAGCGTAGTTGCTGAGGAGCCCATACTAATGTTGGCCACCTCACCAATTGCATCTTTTTCTGAATCAGTAAGGAGCGACTCATCAATATCGCCTCCACCTACTGGTGCTGAAGCTACCGAAGCTTCTGGCGCCCCCATGTCTGAAGGAGCATCTGCAGGCGCAGCATCGCCTCCACCGGCTGGATCCATACCGGCAAGTAAAGCATTAATTTCGTCCTGAGATAACATTCCATCCATGCTCCTACTCTTCCTCCTCTCTTACTACCGACGTTATACGAACGGCGTACTTATCTTTTGCGGTACCAGGCAATGCGGTAAATTTAAAGAGATTACCTATATAGACCTGCATATCTGTATTAACTCTGTTATCAAGCCTTATTATGTCACCGGCCTGTAAATGTACAAAATCGTTTACTGAAACATTGCATCTGCCAAGAACAGCCTTAACAGGAACATCCACATGTCTGACCATGGATTCAAGATATTCCCCGTAGTCTTCCTCTGCACTCTTTTGCATTGTAGAAAACCAGAACTTGGTGTTCAGCTTGTCCATGACACTCTCAAGTGTGAAGTATGGCAGACATACGTTCATAAGACCTTCTGTATCGCCAATCTTAATATTGAGAGTAACAATGGCTATCATGTCTGTAGGTGAAATAACCTGCGCAAACTGTGGATTGGTCTCTATCCTCTCCATTACAGGATTGATCGCTACTACATTCTGCCAGGGTTCAACCATAAGCTGCATGCATATGGTGACCAGCTTCTCAATTAGTGGCATCTCAATGTCTGTAAAGGGTCTTGGCTTATCCAGACCAACTCCCTCGCCTCCAAGCATTCTGTCGATAAAGGAAAAACCAATGTTGGCCTGTAGCTCCAATATGATTGTTCCCTGCAGAGGCAAAAAGCTTATAACTCCCAAAATTACCGGGTTCGAAAGAGCGTTTGAAAACTCTGAATATGTAACTGTCTCAGAGTTAGCAACAGAAACAGAAACGTTCTTTCGAAGATAAATTGGAAGCGTCGTGGATAAAAGACGTCCATAGTGCTCATAGATCATCTCCAGGGTACGCAAGTGCTCTTTCGAGAACTTGGCAGGACGTTTAAAGTCATAGTCTTTGACTTTCTTCTCGTCATTGCCCTGCATCTGCTCCATATCAAGCTCACCTGTCGATATCGCCGACAGCAGACTATCTATTTCGCTTTGTGATAGTACTTCGCTCAATGTGAATCTCCTCTAAAAGAATTAGTTATAAAGCACACTAGAAAAGCTTACATCATAGATGAAGTTAGAACCATAAAGCTCCTGAACTTCCTCAAGGATAGTCTCTTTTGCAGTCTCATCCATTCCTGACTGAAGTTCTTCCATTGAATATGATGCAAGGGTATTTGTAACCTTACTCTTAACAAGCTCTTTCATGCTGGCAAGTGATTCTTCTGTACCAAGAGTTGCGTAGTCAGCACTGGCCTTGTTCATTGAGAATACTACCTCAACTACCATGTAGTGGCTCTTTCCATCAGCACCAGCCTTAAGGTTGATGGTAAGCTTATCATCACCTGTAAAGCCAAAGGTAGCTACATCTGTAACTGCCACAACACCAGATGCAGATCCTGAAAATCCTCCAGTACTACCACCGTTAGCTTCAAGCTCTAAAGCTGCAGCTATATCAGAAATAAGATGTGCAGTCTGTGAATTGGTGGTCATGACGCTAAGAAGCATAAATCCTGTCATGGCCAGATTCACTATAAGAAGTGCCAGGATGATTATTGATAACAGATTCTTTTTCATTTGTCCTTATCTCCCCTCAAATTAGTAAGATGCACTCAAAGGATTGTATATCTTGATCTCAACTCTTCTGTTGCGGGCTCTTCCCTCATCAGTAGAGTTATCTGCTATTGGATCATACTGACCTCTGCCGGTATGTACCAGATTAGCAGGGTCAAGTGTAGTGTTCTCTGTCAGATAATAAAAGATTGTCAGGGCTCTTCCGGATGAAAGCTCATCGTTGTTGGCATATTTGCCACCGCCTCCCATAGGGATATTATCTGTATGTCCTTCAATCTCAATAGTTCCGCCAGCATAGGACTCAAGTATCTGTCCTACCTTCTCAACAACAGGAAGTGCGTCCTCTTTAAGATCAACCTTACCTGAGTCAAAAAGGATCGAGCCCTGGATAGTAAGCTGAACAAACTGACTTGTATAATTGAGGGAAACCATATTGTCGATCTCACCCTCTTCAAGAGCTTCTTCTATCTGCTCTGCCAGCTCTGCTGAAGCTTCAAGCTGCTCAGCCTCTGCAGCCTCCATCAGTTCCTGCTGTTCCATCTCACCAACTGCAGTTTCCTCAGAGTCAGAATCCTCACCGCTCTGGGCAAGTCCCATGGAAGTAATATATGAAGAAAGCTCTGTAAGCTGGGATACACCATCGCCAATGAGGGCTCCCTTACCAATAGCCATCTCACCGCCTGAAAATACGCTGAAGGCTGAACTAAATGAAGCTGCAACCTCTTCAAACTTTGCTGCATCCATAGTTGCCATGGAGAAAAGCAAAACGAAGAAGCAAAGAAGCAGGTTCATCAGATCACCGAAGGTACCTTGCCACGCGGGGAGGCCGGGTTTAATTTCTTCAGGTTTCTTAGCCATTATTCTCCTCCGCCGTCTCCAGAGCCATTCTCTGCTTCATATGCTGATCTGTCAGCAGGTGACAGGAATGACTTGAGCTTCTCTTCAGTAACACGCGGGTTCTCACCTGCCTGAATAGAAAGCAGCCCTTCAATAACTATGCTTTTACTCATATACTCAGCATTGCTCCTGGCCTTTAACTTGTTCTCAGCAGGATAACAAAACCAGTTTGCAAGAACTGAACCATAGAATGTTGTAATGAGGGCAACCGCCATGGATGGTCCGATAGATGATGGATCAGACATGTTCTGAAGCATAAGAACCAGTCCAAGAAGGGTTCCGATCATACCCCATGAAGGGCCCATTCCTGCAACATCTGCAAAGAATGAGTAGTTTTCTTTATGACGCTCTGCCATGGCATCAATTTCAGCCTCTAATATACTTTTTACAAGTTCTGGCTCAGTACCATCAACTATGAGCATAACGCCTTTTTTCATGAAAGGATCTTCAAGACCGCTTGCAGCTTCTTCCAGTGCAAGAAGACCTTCTTTTCTGGCTGTGTTGGACAGGTCAATGATGCTCTTGATCACAGACTTGGTATCATCTGAAGGCATCTTAAAGATCAGTGTATAAGACTTAAGGCCGTTCATAAAACTCTGCATGCTTCGAGATCCCAAAACCGCCATGAAAGCACCACCAAAGGTGATCATCATGGACGGAGCATCCACGAAGTATTTAACGCCTCCAATACCGGCACTAAACACAATACTGAGGATCATAAAGACGAAACACAGTCCTACTCCAAGTAATGAAGCAATATCCACAACATTTCCCCCTTT
>CAMVJI010000187.1 GCA_947167765.1 uncultured Butyrivibrio sp.
ACAACCAGCCAAAAGAACCGTCCCCATGGCCCCCTTTGCGCAACCAGCCAAAAGAACCGTCCCCGTGGCCTCTACAGCTAACTCATTCAATATATGGTCCTGTTTTTCTCGTCCGCAATTCCGCTCTTTCTATAGAAGTAGGAGTTAACCTGATCCCTCCACTCCTTAGCGTTATCAAGCTGAAGCTCAAAGCGCTTGGTTACTCTGCCAAAAGCTTCGGATGGCACTGAGCCTTCAAGCTTCTTCCAGTCAGCTGCAAGGCCTCTGGCTTCCTCTTCGCCCTCAAAGTGACTGTCGTAAATATGCTGGATAAGTGTCTTTCCAGTCTTTAGCATGTATGTATATGGAAGGTGGTGGAAGAACAGGATAAGTTCTTCAGGGCAGGTAGCAGGGTCGTTATACATCTTCGCATTTTCTTCATAATACTGCTGAGCGTAACCTGTTCCCTTGTCCGTTCTATCAACTCCAATTCCCAAGTGATCTGCTCTGTGGTAGGTTCCCCATCTTGAATACTCATAGCCGTCAACACTTGGTCCGTAGTGGCCCATAGGCGTTACCATCCAGCCAATTCCAAGAGGACTTGTATACTTTTCATAGGTTGCCCTTGATCCAAGGAGCATCTTGCAAAGGATGTCTGTCTCTTTTTCAGGAAGATTAAAGGTCTGGGCAATCCACTCTCTTGCTATCTCTTCAGATGTGAGCTCTGTGTTAAAAGAGAGCCTTCCAAAGCCATATGTGTTGGCTGCTGCCAGGTCATTTCCGGTCCAGTTCTCATCATTTCCCGTGTTTATAACTGCTGCCATTCCGCCAAGAGCATTGCCCATGGTCCTGCCACTTACAACATCTGCAACAGTATCCTTACCTCTGCAGCAGTGGGTGTGGAAATCAAGGACCTCCTTGTACATTGGGATAAGGTAGCAAAGGTCTATCTGATGACCTGTGTATTCCTGCGCAATCTGTACCTCAAGCATCTGGTTTGTATGCTGAAGGCCTCCAAGAAGAGGAGAAACGGGTTCACGGATCTGGAAGTCCATGGGACCATTTTTGATCTGCAAAACCACATTGTCATGGTAGGCTCCATCAAGGTCCTTAAAGTAATCGTATCCAGCTCTTGCCCTGTCAGTCTTGGTGTCGCGCCAGTCCTGAGTGCAGTTATATACAAAGCATCTCCAGATAATGATGCCTCCGTATGGTTTGATCACATCTCCAAGCATGTTGGCGCCATCAGCCTGAGTCCTTCCGTATGTAAACGGACCAGGTCTTCCCTCAGAATCTGCTTTTACAAGGAAGCCGCCAAAACCAGGAAGCCTTTCATAGACCTCTTTTATCTTACCTTTCCACCAGCCTAAGACTTTTTCATCAAGTGGGTCACAGGTATCAAGACCTCCTATTTCAATGGGAGAAGCAAAGTTAAGCGACATGTAAAGTTTAATGCCATAACCTGCAAATATGTCTGACAGCTCTTTTACCTTGTCAAAATATCTGTCAGTAATAAGGTAGGATGCAGCGCCTTTTACATTTACGTTGTTAATTACAACTGCGTTGATACCGATGCTTGCCATGAAACGGGCATAGTCTGTGGTTCTGTCATTTATGACAATTTCTTCATCTTCGAAAAAGAATGAGTCCCCTGAATATCCTCTTTCAATGCTGCCATCCATATTGTCCCAGTGATTCATCATTCGAAGAGGATTGGAAGGAGCCTTGGTCTCTGCCACTTCGGTGGCTTTCTTTCCGCAGGCGATCATGCGAAGGATGGCAAAAACGCCATAGATCACGCCGTTCTCATCAGAAGCTTCAAGAAGGATACCGTCGTGGCTTCCCTCGATGCGGTAGCTTTCCTTTGGCAGTGTGACATTCTGGGAAACTGTAAAAGTAAGTGCGTTCATAACTTCACTGGTTCCAAGAACAGTTTCTCCAGTAAGAGCCTCAAGGCCTTTCGTAAACTCCTTAAGGGCATTTGCAATAATAGTGCTTTCCTTGTCAAATCCGGTTACAGCTATTATCCAGGAATCTTTTCCGTCATACATCTTATGGTAATCAAGCCATAGCTGTGTCCATTTTTCTGATTGCATTTTCATAGACCTCTTTCTATTTCATAAGTATTTAAATTTTTGTCTTTTATGCTAGAATAACAGGGTATCAAGCTTATTTATCCAAAAGGAGCAGATCCCATGATTGCTGATATTAACGCCCAGTCAAGAGAAGATATCTACTATGGCACCTTAAAGGGCGTTCTTCTCTATCACAACACATTAAACGAATATCCTCTCCACTGGCACAATGAGGTGGAGCTTATTCTGCCGCTTTCAGGATCTTTCCAGGTCAAGTTCCACAACGATTCATCTGCTGTTGAGAACTGCGCACCTGGTGATATCATGCTTATTGCCCCGGGAACTCTTCACGAATATCTGGCTGTGGAACCAGGCGGTGAAAAGCTGATACTGCTCTTTGATATAACAAACTACTCCCAGGTTTCATCCCTGGTTCCTCTCCTTAAGACCCTTCCACCCTACGTTCATGTAAGGGCAAGCCAGTTTCCTGTAGAAGCTGCCCGCCTTCAGAACTACTTCTGGGATATTGAAAGACTCTATGGTGAGAGCGATGAATTTTTGCAGATTTCTGTATACTCTCTGGTGACTCTGATCCTGGCCCAGATAGGAAGCATGCACCTTTCTGATGCCTATCTTCCTGCTGGAACATCAGATTCCCAGTCTAAAAATATTGAAAAACTGGTAACAGTTACCAACTACATTGATTCCCACAGAGGTGAGGATCTGTCTGTTGAGCAGCTGGCTGATCTTGCAGGTTTTTCCAAGTATCACTTTGAAAGGCTCTTTAAGTCCTGCATGGGAATATCCTGCTATCAGTACATCACCAAGCGCCGGGTGCAAATGTCCCAGGAGCTTCTTGGCGATACCGATCTATCCGTAATGGATATTGCGCTACAGTCCGGGTTCTTCAGTCTTTCAACCTTCAACCGTGTCTTCAAGGAAGCCAACGGCTGCTCCCCAACTGAATTCCGCAAACTATATCGTCAGGGAGCCGATGGGCTTCCCGGCAGGTAATGATGCTAAGCCTCGAAAATTTGTTTATCTTCTGAAGTTTTTTGGTTTTGGGCTGTAAAATATATGTTTAGCTTCTTGGGACGCTTTCGCTCTTTTCGACTGGCAACGGTACTAAGCTCGAAAAGACCTCGCTAAGTACCGGCCGTCTCTTAAGCCCTGCGAGAGCGAAACATATTTTTTACAGCCTATTTACTTAAACGGCATTAGAAGATAAACAAATTTTCGAAGCCAATCTACTATTTCTCTACTGGGAGTTCGAATGGCCCCATCGGTAGATTTGCGCTGTTATAAAGCATCGCACCCGAGTAGGTGTACTTAACAAGGTAGCGGACCTTGCTTATCTTGTCGGCTTTAAGGGCTGTACTTAATCGAATAGCATTGTTTACAATTTCTGCCTTTACTTCTTGGATGTTTCCCTTTGTATCTATAACTTCAAAATCTCTTATTTCAAAGCCTTTACCAATATCTCTTGCCACTAATCCATCTGCATGGGACAGGTCGATTTCAATGGTTGTGTCTTTGAAGTGGCCGGAGTCGAGGATCTTGGCGGAGGTTGGGGTTGGGCCGGTGTACTCGCCGGTATAACCGTATTTCATGTGGGCGGCCCAGAGAGCAAGGCGCTTACCGACGCGGCGCTTGCCTGTGGGGTGAAGGTCGTTGTCCTCTCCAAGGTCCATGTTTACTGTTACTCCAACCATTGGATCATCAAGGAGGCGGGCCTGGGTAAGTCTGAATGTAGGCCATGGGTCATCTACAGGTTCTATATCTATTACGAAGTTAGGGAGCTGGGCAAGAATGTAGGGAAGATTTTCTTCTCCCCACATCTGTCTGTAGCCCGCTATCATGCGCTTTGAAAGGTCCTCATAATCCCATGGTTCAAAGGTATTGGATTCTCCCTGGTACCAGATCACACCGTCAATTGGGAAGTTATGACAGGGAGCTGTCATGGCATTATAAAGTCCCATGGGGTGCCAGTTGATAAAGTCGTGTTCAGGGATTTCTTTGCATCTTGCTGCCACCTTGTAGTACCACTTGCCATCAAGGCGCACCTGGGCTTCGTCGTTAAATATCTTGTATTCCTTGTCAGGAGTGATCCTTCCAAGGCCGTGCTCTATGCAGAGTCTGATAACAACATGATTACCCTTTTCCCTCGTAAGGCCCTCCGGGATATCATATTTTCTTGGAGGATACTGATACTCCGTGCTTCCTACCAGTTTGCCATTTACATATACCTGATCCCTGTCCACCATGGTTCCAAGGAACAGCCTTGCACTTTTTCCAGCAAGAGCCTTAGGAAGGTCAAAGCTCTTTCTAAACCAAACAGAGCCGCTCATGCCGGACAGTTCTGTATCCTTGAACATCACAGGGATGTCCATCTCTTTAAAGCTTCTCTCATCAAGATCCTCAGCCATCCAGTTCTCTGAAAGGCCTCTGTCCTGTTTATCGAGCTTTTCTCTCCAGAGCTTTTCTGCAATCTCATTTTTATTTATCTGACTCTCTCTGAAGTCATCGTCAGCGTACTTCTCTCCCTCAGAGATAAGCTCGTCGTAGCCAGAAAGCATCTCTTTTGACATCCAGGAGGATATCTTGGATCCGCCAAGTGAAGCATTGATAAAGCCTACTGTCTGCCCAGTTATCTTCTGAAGGTATGCTGCGAAGAAATAACCTGTTGCAGAAAAATCCATGA
>CAMVJI010000188.1 GCA_947167765.1 uncultured Butyrivibrio sp.
TTACAGAGTAGAAGATAAGTATTTTATATATGAAGATCAAATTGCATATCTTACAAACCGCTTAAAAGAGATGATGGACTATGATGAGCACTCAAGCGGCGGAGGGTATCTCATTCGAAGCGTCTATTTTGATGACGCAGATGACAGCGCTCTCTTAGAGAATGAAGCCGGAGTTGACGAAAGAGAAAAGTTCAGGATCCGCACCTATGAAAGAGATGACACTTTTATAAGGCTTGAGGAAAAAAGCAAGAAAAGCGGTCTGACCCACAAGGAATCTGCTGTAATAGGCAAGAACACAGTAGAGACTCTTTTAAGGGATGGATGTAGTGCTGGAAGAGCTGTTTTAAATTCTGAGTGCCTTCTTAAGGAGAACGGATTTCTTTTTAAGAAACTCTATGCTAAGATGAATACGTCGTTGCTGCACCCTGTGACTATCGTCGAGTACGAGAGACAGGCTTTTGTCGAGAGGGTTGGCAATGTAAGGATCACCTTTGACAGGAACATTGGTGCTTCAGAATATGTGGACAGATTCTTTGAAGATGATGTTTACGCAAGACCGGTTCTTCCTGCGGGAGCGCACATACTTGAAGTTAAGTACGATGAATTTCTGCCGGAGTACATTCAGCAGATCTTGGAGATTGGATCACTTCAGAGAACGGCCTTTTCAAAATATACCATGGCCAGAAGAAATTATGAACAGATTGGAGAATTGCTATGAGTTTTCAGGATGCGCTTAAAAAATCAATATTTGAGGGATTTACTGCAAATGATATCCCTGTGAGCCAGATTGTGGCTGTGCTTGCATTTACATTTTGCATCGGACTTTATCTGTTTTTGATCTACAAGCTTATCAATAAGACTTCTCTTTACAACAGAAGCTTCCACATTGCAATGGCTATGATCTCAGTGGTTACAGCGGGAATCATTCTGGCAATGCAGTCAAGTATCGTTATTTCACTTGGTATGGTGGGTGCTCTTTCAATCGTAAGATTTAGAACAGCCATCAAGGACACCATGGACCTGCTATTTCTTTTCTGGTCAATTGGTGAAGGCATTATCTGCGGTGCAGGGCTTTTTGAACTGGCTGTAGTAGTTGCCCTTTTAGTGACAGCAGGAATCCTTATCCTTGAGCTTATCCCTTTGAACAAAAAGCCATACGTGCTTGTGGTTAACAGCACAGATGCAGGGGCAGAAGATGAGATAGTTAAGAAAATTGCTGATAACAGCAAAGGATATAAGATCAAGAGCAGAAATCTTAAAAAGAGCGGCCTCGATATGATAGTTGAGGTAGCAACTACCACAGAAAAAGAACTTGTCGGAAGTCTTGGCGAAATAGAATCAGTTGTGAATGTATCTCTTCTTACCCACGAGGGGGAAGTAAGGATCTGAAAAAAGAAGAACATAAGAAAACCACCTGCTTTTGCAGGTGGTATTTTTTTGGGAGGAGGGGTTGTCGGGTGGGGAACCAGACAACCCGTGTATGAAAAAAAGTATTGTTGGGGGTTCAGAAGTTTTTGTCTTCTGATGAGTATTATATTAAACGGAATATTTTGCCAAATTATGTCAGAACTCTAAAAGAAATATAACCTATTCTAAAATAAATACAAACTTAATAAACAAAAGGAATACGGGGAGATTAAGTTACTAAATGGCGTGGCGAGACCTGAAATTTGCTTTCATTTTGACGTAAAAAAGATGGATTTTCTATGGATTATTCTAAAGATTGTTAATACTATAGGCTTAGATAGATGTAGTGTTTTCTTTTTTGCAAGGAGGCAGACTATGAGTAGTATAGGTGCTATTTCTTCAGGCTATAATGATTATTCAGCATATTCGACTATAACAGGTGGCGGACAGATAAACAAGGCATCCGAGGATGCAGCAGGACTGGCAATACAGGAAAAAACAGAGTCTCAGGTAAGAGGACTTGATCAGGGAGCAGAGAATCTTAAGGATGGAGAATCTCTTCTTAAAATCGAGGATGGTGCTCTTGACCAGGTTACAGATTACCTTCAGTCCATAAAGGAATTGTCTGTAAAGGCCATGAACGGAACCTTGTCTGATGATGACAAGCAGTCAATCCAGGCCCAGATAGAAGAGTACATGAAGGGCATTGAGGATATTGCAGGAAATACAACCTTTAATGAGAAGCAGCTCCTTAATGGTGATGACAAGCTCTCAGTTGCCACAGATGGAAATGGCAATGAAAAGCAGGTATCAACAACAGATTCAACTCTTAAGGCTCTTGGAATTGAGAACTATGATGTCACAAAAGAGTTTGATATGACAGACATCGACAATGCTCTTGAAAAGGTTACTTCTTCAAGGACCGAGGTTGGCGCACAGACTAATGGAGTTGATTACGCTCTTACCTATAATTCCCATGCAGCTCTTGAGCTTAATGGATATCAGATGGACAAGGAAGAGAGCAATAGTATAGAAGCATATCAGAAGATGAAGACCCAGCAAATGCTGGAGACATATCAGAATACTCTCCAGAAAAAACAGATGGAAGATGACGAGCAGCAAAAGCTTTCAGTATTCATGTAAATAATGGGAGGATTCATATAAAAAGGGTGCCTGCGTATATCATATGTACGCGGGCATCTTTTTTATGCTTTTATGCCAAATAATTGTAAAAAACATATCGCTAAAAGTGTCCGTGACACAAAGACAAGTGTCTTTTGATGGTAAATTCTTGATCTATATTAATCAATTGTAGCGATTTTACTGTCCAATACTTGACATAAAGTAAGATAAATTCTACACTAAACAAGGCTTGCATAATAGAAGTTGATCTTCAGGTGCAATGACGTACAGGATTTGTGCGTAATTGCATTTTTTATGTTATAACTTAATAATTTAGCACAGCAAAGCATTAACGCTTTGTGGGGATGAACATGCAAGACCTAAGATTTTAGAAATGGGTTGGAGACGCTATGAATACTAAGACTTTGATGTACATTGTAAAGAGAATTCTCCTTGCAATTGTTACGATTTGGGTGGTTATTACAGTCACTTTCTTTGTAATGCACGCTGTTCCAGGCGGACCATTCACTGGTGAGAAGGCAGTTAGTGAAACTGTCATGCAGGCAATGGAAGCTAAGTATGGCTTGGATAAGCCACTTGGAGTGCAGTACATTACATATTTAGGAGATATTGTTACCAAATTTGATTTTGGTCCTTCGCTTAAGCAGAGAGGTAGAAATGTCAACGACATCATCCTTGATGGAATGAAGACATCTGCCAAGCTCGGACTTATTGCTGCAGTAATAGCACTTATCTGCGGCGTTATCCTTGGATCTGTTGCTGCACTTCGCAGAAACAAGCTGATCGACAGGATCATCATGATCATCACAACTGCATTTGTATCTATGCCTTCATTTATCATGGGCTCACTTCTTCTTATTGCATTCGCCATTAACCTGAAGTGGTTTCCTGCAAATGGAGCTTCAAAAAATGGACTTGTCCTTCCTGTAATCACTTTGTCACTCTATCCAATGGCATATATTACAAGGCTTACAAGATCTTCAATGCTGGAGGTTCTTGGTCAGGACTATATCAGAACTGCCAAGGCCAAGGGTGTATCCGGCGTTAAGATCATCTTTGGACATGCTCTTAAGAATTCACTTATTCCTGTTATTACTTATTTCGGACCTATGCTTGCGGGTATCGTTACAGGATCTCTTGTAGTAGAGCAGATCTTCGCGGTTCCAGGAATCGGACGTGCTTTCGTAAACAGCATCACAGGCCGTGATTACCCTCTTGTTATGGGAACAACTATTGTTCTTGCAACACTGATCGTTATCATGAACCTTGTGGGCGATATCATGTACAAGGTAGTTGATCCGAGAATCACATTAGAGTAATCCGATAAACCTGAAAATAAAGTATAGGAGAAATAAAATGGACATTTCAAAACTCAGTGCCCAGGTAAATATGGATGATTTCATTCCTGCTACCGAGGCTGAAAAAGAATATATGGTACAGATGCGACCATCATCTACTTTCTTTAAGGATTCTGTAAAGAGACTTCTTAAGAACAAGGTTGCAACAGTTTGTTTCTTTATTATTGTGATCATTACACTGGCAGCTATCTTTATTCCTATGTTCTGGCCTTATTCATATGACCAGATGCTTGGAATGACACCTGGTAAGCCAGTTGATAATAGCTTTAAAGATCTTAGACCTTTTGAATATGGAAGATCTGAGATAAAGAGAATGGAAGCAGGAGAGAGCGTTATTCCTCACGTATTTGGAACTGACTCTCAGGGAAGAGATTATTTCATCCGTGTGGTTTACGGAACCCGTATTTCTCTTGCAGTTGGTTTCTTTGCCAGCATCATAGTTCTTATTATAGGTATGACAATTGGTTCTGTTGCCGGATATGCCGGCGGAGTCGTGGATCTTGTGATAATGCGAATAGTAGATATCATCTATTCGCTACCGGATATGCTCATGGTTATCCTTCTGTCATCAGTTCTTAAGGTTGTTATGGAGGGTGCCCTGGACGGAACGGTATTATCCAAGATCGGATCGAATATTATCAGTTTGTTCATCGTCTTTGGTGTACTTTACTGGGTTTCAATGGCAAGACTCATAAGAGGACAGATATTGTCACTTCGTGAGCAGGAATATGTTCTTGCTGCTGAGGCAGCGGGAGCTAAAGGCAAGTGGATCATCTTAAAGCATCTGATCCCTAACTGCTTCTCAGTTATCATCATTTCAACAGCACTTCAGAT
>CAMVJI010000189.1 GCA_947167765.1 uncultured Butyrivibrio sp.
AAATTGAATTTTATGCTATTTATTATAACACAAAATAATAATATGGTTAATTTTTGGCTTTATTTTGATTAAAAATTTTCTGCATTCTGCTCTCAACTGAAGTAAATATCATAGTCAGATATCTCATGAAGGGTTCAGTTGCAATTGCAAACAGAACAAAAAGCATTACACATTCTACAGACACATAGCTGATAGAGAACAGGTCATGGAAGAAAATTGCCCCCAATATCATTACCACAATAGAGCCACCAATAACCTTAATACTGTATCCGTTAAGTGGTGCACATACATTGGCAAGAATTATAAATCCTACAATTGCCAGAAGGAATGTCGCTGCAACTGACACGTCTTCCATTGAAACTCCAAATGTATTTCCAAAAACCACAAGTGCTGCAATTGCAAAAAAATCAGTTAGAGCTGCAGGCATAGCCTTTAGAAGTACTTTAATAAGAAAGTGTCCTTCAACTCTCCTGTTATTAGGCTCCATTGCTAAAAAGAATCCAGGAATGCCAATGTTTACAAGGCTGACCATTGTTATCTGGGATGGCTGCAAAGGATATGTCCATACATTTATGATTGAAAAAACTGCCAGGAGCAATGAAAAAATATTCTTTACAAGAAACAGCGTGGCTGTTCTTTCAATGTTATTGATATTTCTTCGTCCTTCGCCTACAATCTTTGGCATTTTAGCAAAGTCTGAATCCATCAAAACAACCTGCGCTGCCTGTACAGCAGCTTCGGAACCCGCAGCCATTGCAATGGAGCAGTCAGCATCCTTCATTGCCAGGATGTCATTTACTCCATCACCAGTCATGGCAACTGTATGGCCATCCTTTTTTAAGGCCTTAATGATCTTTTGTTTCTGTTCAGGAGAAACACGTCCAAAAACATTGTATTTTCGGACTGCGTCTTTTATATCTTCATCCTCTAAGGTGCTTGCATCCACATAGCGATCTGCTTTATCGATTCCAGCATTTTTGGCAACTTCAGAAACAGTAAGCGGATTGTCTCCAGAAATGACTTTTACTTCTACACCCTGCTTTTTAAAGTATTTAAAGGTTGACCTTGCTGCTTCTCTGATAGGATTTTGAAGAAGGATAAATACAAGCGGAATAGTCCTTGCTCCTTCTAAGGAAGTATCTGGAACATCCAAAGAAATATCATCAGAATTCTCATCTACTATAGCAGTGCCATCAGCACCGCCATAATAAGCCGCAAAGCAAAGCACTCTAAGTCCCTTTGAAGCAAAGCCCAAAATAGTATCTTTGTAGTCATCATAGTTTTCTCTTAGCACAAATTCAGGTGCTCCAAGCACATATGTGCCATCTGTGAACTGAACTGCACTGTACTTGTACTTTGAAGAAAAAGGATGAAAAGATACACAGGTCCTGCTATTTCTAATGGGGAAATAATCCTCTAAAGCATGCATGGTGATATTATCGTCAGGAACACAACCGATATAATCAGCTATCAGATTATCATAATAATCCATAGCTTCAGGATCTGTGCTTCCATTAGCTAAAACAGTCTCTGCCACCAGCATGCTGTTATCAGTTATAGTACCTGTTTTATCAACGCAGATAGTGTCTACACGAGCAAGAGATTCAATGCTTCTCATGTCATGCAGCATTACCTTTTGTTTAGCAAGTCTTATTGTGCTAAGACCTAAAGTTATGCTAAGAAGAAGGTACAGCCCCTCCGGGATCATGCCAATAAGGGCTGCCACCATGGATGGAACGCTTTCAGCAAAGGAATTGCCCTGGATATAAAAGCTTTGTATGAAAAGAGAAATTCCAATTGGGATAATGATAATACCTGCAAATGCAACAATCTTGTTAATGGATCTGACCATTTCTGATTGTTCAGAAGAAGGCATTTTCTTAGCCTTTAACATAAGCCTTGAAATGTAGGAATCCATGCCAACTTTTGTAAGCCTGGCAAGACATTTTCCAGAAACAACAAAGCTCCCAGACATTAGTTCTCTTCCACTTTTTTTAGTGATCTCGTCTGCTTCTCCAGTAAGAAGTGCCTCGTTAACTGTAATCTCGCCTTCCAAGACTTCTGCATCAGCACAGATCTGACTTCCAGCGGAAAGAACAATCACATCTCCAAGCACAAGCTTATCAATGGAAACATTTCTTTCTCCCCCGTCTCTTATTGCAACCTGCGACGACTGATTTAAAACCTTAAGTTTATCCAGTACGTTCTTGGCTTTTATTCCCTGGAATATTCCAATCAGGGCATTACAAATAATTACCGGAAGAAAGGTAAGTGAATTAAATGCTCCCGATATTATAAGAAGCACAGCCATGATAAAAAAGATCAAGTTAAAGTACGTAAATACATTTTCCTTGATGATATCAAGGTTGGTCTTTCCTATACTGTCAATTTGTACATTGCCCTTACCCTGTTCATATAAGCTTTTTGCTTCATCCTGGGTAAGCCCTACATTCATATAGTCCATTTTACTTAACGTTGTGGTTCATATTTTTGATAGGAATGTTAGCATAAAGAGCTGGAACAGTACCAGTTGCGTTGTCCTCTGTGTCCATCTGAGTAAAATTGATATCAATTCCATCCATATCAATCTCAGCATACTTGGATAAAACTTCTATGATATCGCTTCTGATCCTCTGCATAAGCTCTGGAGAGCAGCTGGCTCTGTCAGAAACAAGAACGAGCTTAAGGCGATCTTTGGCCACATCACTAGATGACTTTTTCTTGAAAATATCAGTAATTTTCACCTGTTTGCCCTCCGATTATTTCTTTTTGAACCATGAGAAAATACCTTTTTTAGCCTCAAGATCCAAAAATGGTACATTTTCTCCAGTTACTCTTCTGCAAATATTCATATAAGCCTGTCCAGCCAAGGAGTTATCTCCAACTAAAGGCTCACCATTGTTTGTTGCAACAACAATGTTCTCATCATCTGGAACCTGCCCAATAAGCTCAACAGCAAGAATATCTACAACATCTTCTGCAGACATCATGTCGCCTCTTTTTATCATATCAGGACGAAGCCTGTTTACTATAAGCTGAGGCTTTTTGATCTCATTGGCTTCAAGAAGGCCAATGATCCTGTCAGCATCTCTTACAGCAGAAACTTCAGGTGTTGTTACAACCAAAGCTCTGTCTGCGCCTGCGATCGCGTTCTTAAAGCCCTGTTCAATACCTGCAGGGCAATCAAGGATTATGTAATCAAACTCCTCTTTTAATTCGTCTGTGAGCTTTTTCATCTGTTCAGGTGTTACGCTGGTCTTATCCTTGGTCTGAGCAGCTGGAAGAAGGAAAAGAGTCTCATACTTCTTATCTTTTATAAGCGCCTGATTTCTCTTGCAATTTCCCTCTATGACGTCAACCAGGTTATAAACGATCCTATTCTCAAGTCCCATAACTACGTCAAGATTTCTAAGTCCTATATCTGTATCAATAAGAACTACTTTCTTGCCAAGCTTAGCAAGTCCTGTTCCAAGGTTGGCAGTGGTGGTTGTCTTACCAACGCCTCCCTTTCCTGATGTTATTACTATTACTTCTCCCATACTTTCCTCCTGATATTTAAATTTTGTAGAATTGTCTTAAAAAAGTTGAGCCATAATTTGTTTTAACAATATGGCCATTTTCAATATAAGCTACTTCCGGACCACTATTTGTATCCTTTAACAGCTTCTTTCTTTTGATCTTAATCTTATTGCCCTTTTCAGCATCTGGTGAAATCGCGATAGTCTCTGCAATCCTTATCTGTATAGGATCAAGCTCAAGAGCCATTATAACGCTCCTCTTATCTCCCATTGCTCCAGCAAATGCATTACCTCTAAGCTCTCCAAGAATAAAAATGCTGCCATAAGATGTCACATTGGCACCTGGCTTAACGTCTCCAAGAATGATAATGCTCTTTTCGCTGGAAATATCCTGCCCGGAACGAAGGTTGCCCCTGTAAACAATAGCATTGTCCTGAATGTCTGATAAAGAAATCTCGCCCATATCAGCAATAGGAGCTACTGCAGGTTCATTATTCCTCTGCTTATCGGTGAACACTCTTTCATAGTCAGATTCTTCATCAATGATACAGGTAATTGTAAGATCTGATATTTCCTCAATTACCTTTACAACTTCTTTAGTCTCACTATCAGAGAGCTTTCTTCCTCTAATAAGAAGCCCAATATTGTTTTTGCCAAGGAATGTTGCTGCTTCCCCAAATTTTTCAGCGATAGACTTTAAGATACAATCAAAAGATGGACCAGGATCCAAAACCAAAATGATTCCGGACTTGGTGCCTTTAATAGTAACAGTTTGCTCCAACTTAAGATCACCCAACCTTTTTTCACACGTTTGCGTTTTAGAAATCCCAAAACGCACTACATTAGTATAAGACAAATAGCCTTAAATTTCCATAAAAAAATAGGACTCTGGCAAAAGCCAGAGCCCTATAAATTACAAGATTATCAGCCAAGCTGACCTGCCTGCTTAGCAACTTCTTCAGCGAAGTTCTCGTTCTTTTTCTCGATACCTTCACCTGTCTCAAAACGAACAAATCTGGCAATCTTGATGTTTGCATTGTTAGCCTTGCCAACCTGTGCAATATACTGACCAACAGACTGTTTTCCGTCCTCAGCCTTAACATAAACCTGCTCATTAAGGCAGATCTCTTTGAACTCTTTTACAAGACGTCCATTGAGCATCTTCTCGATGATCTCCTGAGGCTTTCTCTTTCCTTCAGGAAGCTCCTCGTTCTC
>CAMVJI010000190.1 GCA_947167765.1 uncultured Butyrivibrio sp.
GGATCAAGATCGACAAGGACTCCAAGATCGAGTTCCTTATAATCAAAACTCCAGATGACAAGCAGTTCCTCCCTGTCTACACCGACGGCTTTGAATTTGCCAAGGTTAACAAGGGAAAAGAGTGGAACGCAGGCGTATTCCGTTTTGCCGACATCATCCGCTTTATTGGTGATCGCGACGGAGTAGTCTTTAATCCTGACGGCCACAGAGTCATCATGACCGGTCAGCAGATGATGGCAATTGAAGTGGCTGCACAGCAGGCCGAGGCCCTCAAAAACAAAAAAAGCTAAACAAGACACGGGGACGGTTCTACTGTCTTATTGTGCGCAATAAGACAGTAGAACCGTCCCCGTGTCTTGTATTGCCTCTTGTTTGTGTACGGAATTTAGTCTAAAATTGAAGTGTACTCTATTTATCTTTTACCCGTAGTTCATGGAACGTGAAGGAGCAAGAGATATATGTTAGATCGATTGATGGGAAGTTATCTTGTGGAGCAGGGGCTCTTGACTAAGCACCAGCTCTTGGAAGCTTATAAGGTACAGGATGCAAGCCGTGCTAAGCTTGGTGTTATAGCTGTGGCTGAAAAGCTCATGAGTATTGCACAGGCTGAACAGGTGAATATGCTGCAGGCTTCCATGGATATGCGATTTGGTGACATAGCTATCGACCGAGGGTACCTTACTGAGGCTCAGGTGTCAAGGCTTTTAGAGCTTCAGGGCAATACATATCTTGCATTTCTTCAGGCCATTGTGGACCTGGGCTTTTTGACCATGCAGCAGCTTGAGGATGCTGAAGGCAAGTATCAGAGCTTTCATGGTTTTACTGAGAGCGATATGGCTGCTCTTAAGACAGGAGACGTAACTGCAGCTGTACCTGTATTCGTAGATACTGACGATCCGCTTTATAAGGGCATGTTCGCCATGGGTGTCAAGAACATGTACCGTCTTGTGGACAATCACTTATATATTGGAAAAGCTTATAATGCCAGGGTGTTGAAGGAAGAAGTCCTTGGTTATCAGAAGTTTCACGGCGACGTAAGTGCTGTGGTGGCAATCTCCGGAAGGTACGACGATGTACGAAAGATGGCCATTGCCTACACCAAGGAGGAATTCATTGAGACCAAGGAGGATGCGCTTGATGCGGTTTGCGAGCTGATCAATTGTATCAATGGCCTCTATGCTACAGAGCAGAGCCAGTCAGATGTCAGGATAGAACTTGAACCACCTAATTTCTCAGTGAATTTTGCGGAAGCTTCCAGCGAAGAAATGATCGTTTTACCGGTCTACATTCGCGGCGGCGAGATCAAATATATGATTGCTGTATCCAAAGACTTTGCAGTAGGTTAATGGGGGACAAGAGATGAGTAGCAGCGTACTTATAGTAGATGATTCAAGAACATCACGCAGAATCTTAAAAGATATTTTGGACAGAGTGGGATATAAGGTTGTGGGAGAAGCTATTAACGGCAAGGAAGGCGTGGCTTACTATGTAAAGTTCCAACCTGACATTGTCACCATGGACATCACAATGCCCGAGATGGACGGCATTGAGGCCCTTCGCCAGATAAAAAGAGAAAACCCTGAGGCCAAGGTCATTATGATCACCGCAGCAGGTCAGAAGGACAAGATGATGGAGGCGGTTAAGCTTGGCGCAGCTGAGTTTATCTCAAAGCCGTTTGTTGAAGAGACTGTGCTGGAAGCATTAAGACACTGTTCGCAGCCAGAATAATAAGGAAAGTTGTGGGTCGGGGGCTTTTGCCTCCGGCTTTTTTTAGGTATAATTTTCCTGACGCTTTTTCTATATTTATTGGAGCTTATTATGAAAAGAAAAGTACTCATCACAGGAGCGAGCCGGGGCATTGGCAGGGCTATCGCAATGTCTTTTGCCAGAGAGGGCGATGATCTGTTCCTGACATGTAAAGACAATATTGAAATGCTTGGTGACCTTAAGCGTGAGCTTGAAGAGAAATGCGGGATCTCCTGCAGCATCTATTCCTGCGACATGTCTGACTATGATAAGGTAAAAGAGCTATCAAAGCAGGTGGGAGATATTGACATCCTTATTAATAACGCAGGTATTGCCTGGATAGGTCTTTTGACAGATATGGAGCCTGCTGACTGGGATAATGTGATATCCAGCAACTTAAGCAGCGTCTTTTATACCTGCAGGCTCTTTGTGCCTTCAATGGTGAAAAGACAAAGCGGCAGGATCATCAATATCTCCTCGGTATGGGGGAATGTTGGAGCATCCTGTGAGGTGGCATATTCAGCTTCAAAGGGTGGAGTTAACTCTTTTACAAAAGCCCTTGCAAAGGAGCTTGCGCCCAGTAACATTCAGGTTAATGCCATCGCCTGCGGTGTTATCGATACTGATATGAACAGGAAGCATCTGACACAGGAGGACCTTGATGAATTAGAGGAAGAGATTCCTGCTGGAAGGATGGGAGACCCTCTTGAAGTTGCGGACCTGGTGCTAAGGGTAAGCGAGAGCCCGTCTTATCTTACGGGGCAGGTGATAACCCTTGATGGTGGCTGGATTTAACAAAATTTAAAAAAGTTCTTTACAAAATATAAATACGTGGTACTATTTAATTGCACACAATCTAAATCGAAAATATATTTAGGAGGGATAAAATATGTACGATCTTATTATCATTGGTTCAGGCCCTGCAGGTCTTTCAGCAGCTGTTTACGCAAAACGCGCAGGTCTTAACATGCTTGTTATAGAGAAAAATCCAGTAAGCGGTGGTCAGATCATCGACACCTACGAAGTTGATAACTACCTTGGAATTCCAGGTGTTAACGGATTTGATCTTGCCATGAAGTTCAGAGAACACGCTGACAAGCTTGGGGCAGAATTTGCTGATGGCACAGTTACTTCTATCAAATGCAAGGAAGAGGGCACAGACACCAAGGCACCTGTATTTACAGTTGTTACAGATAATGGTGAGTATGACACACACACTATTCTTCTTGCAACAGGCGCTCACCACTCCAAGCTTGGAATCCCAGGAGAAGAGGAGTACATCGGAAAGGGAGTTTCCTACTGTGCAACCTGCGACGGTGCTTTCTACAAGGGTAAGGTTACAGCAGTAAACGGCGGTGGAGATGTTGCTGTTGAGGACGCTATTTTCCTTGCAAGATTCTGCGAGAAGGTTTACCTCATTCACAGAAGAGACGAGCTTAGAGCAACAAAGGTTCTCCAGGATGAGCTCTTTTCACTTCCTAATGTAGAAGTTATCTGGGACAGTGTAGTAAGAGAGATAAAGGGTGAGGATAAGGTTAAGACCCTCAGAATAGAAAATGTTAAGAAGAATGAAGAAAGCGATCTTAATGTAGATGGTATTTTCGTTGCAATTGGAATCCATCCTTCAACAGATCTTTTTGCAAGCTTTGTAAATTGTGACGAAGGTGGTTATGTGATCGCGGGTGAAGATGGCCGGACCTCAGTACCTGGCGTATTTGTAGCAGGAGACTCAAGGAAAAAGCGCTTAAGACAGATAGTTACAGCAGTGGCAGATGGCGCAAATGCGGTAACTTCTATACAAGATTTCATGGTTGGAAAAGAGAAATAAGCATAATTTAGTTGACAAAAAGGCATTTGTGGCGTATATTTTTAAAAGATGTAACAAATTCGTAACAATTTGGAGGTTAGTTTTGAAAAAGCCATTTCTGCAGCTTACTGCTTTATCTATAGTAGCTGCAATGACATTCACAAACTTAGATATAGTCGCATTTGCTTCAACTAATAAAGTAACAAGCGTACTGCCACAGGCAGGTTTCACTTATGCACTTGGTAACAACCAGGTATCACTCTCAGGACTTCAGGAGACTGTTGAGACTGAGAAGGCCGAGTCCGAAGAGGCTGCTTCAAATATCAGCAAGTCTACAGCAGAGGCTGCAGATTCAGATGAGACAGTTACCAATGTAACACCACTTGCTTCAACTATTACAGACAGTATCCTTTCTGATATCCAGAGCGCTACCGGCGCTATCATCAAGAACTCAGAGATAGCCAAGGAGGTAGAAGAGGACTCAGAGGAGGAACTCTTTAAGACATTAGTTATTGCCAAGGTTAATGATTACGTCAATGTAAGAGATCTTCCCAGTGAGGAGGACGGCGAGATCATTGGTAAGCTGTACGACAAGTCTGTTGGTACTTTCATTGAAGAGGACAACGGCTGGTACAAGATCAAGTCTGGTTCCGTTGAAGGTTATGTTAAGGCAGAGTACTGCGTAACAGGTGATGACGCTGTTGATCTTGCCAAGGAAGTTGGAACAAGGATCGCTACAGTTACTACTACAACTCTTAAAGTTAGAGGAGGCCCAAGCCTTGAGGATGAGGTTCTTGGTCTCGTACCTATAGAGGATCAGCTGGTAGTTGAGGAAGAGCTTGACGGATGGGTTAAGGTTAGTATCGAGGAAGGTGATGGTTATGTATCACTTGACTACATAACACTTTCAACTGAGTTCGTTAAGGCTGAGTCCAAGGCAGAGGAGGAAGCACGTCTTGCAAAAGAAAGAGCTGCAAGAGAAGCTGCTACTAAGGCTGCTAAGGCTAGTACTTCAACTAAGAGCTCCAGCTCAGGATCCTCAAGCTATAACTCAGCAAGCTCTTACACAACAGCTACAAGTTCTATTGGTAGTGCTGTATCACAGTTTGCTCAGCAGTTTGTTGGCAACCCATATGTATATGGTGGTACATCACTTACAAATGGTGCTGACTGCT
>CAMVJI010000191.1 GCA_947167765.1 uncultured Butyrivibrio sp.
TTATCTTCTTTAACTTCCGTCCTGACAGAGCAAGAGAGATCACTCATTGCTTCTGCGATGATGAGTTTGATAAATTTAACAGAGGTAAGCGCCTTGACGTAACTTACGTTTGCTTTACAGATTATGATCCACTTATCCCTAACAAGGAAGTTGCCTTTAAGAAGGTTCTTCTTAACAACACCTTTGGTGAGTGGCTTGCAGCTAAGGGACTTAAGCAGGCACGTATCGCTGAGACTGAGAAGTATGCGCATGTAACATTCTTCTTTAACGGCGGTGTTGAGCAGCCTAATGAGGGTGAGGACAGAGTCCTTGTAAACAGCCCTAAGGATGTTCCTACCTACGACCTTAAGCCTCAGATGAGCGCTCCTGAAGTTTGTGAAAAGATTCTGGATGCAATAAACTCACAGAAGTACGACGTTGTAGTAGCTAACTTCGCAAACCCAGATATGGTTGGACATACAGGTGTTATTCCAGCTGCAGTTAAGGCTATTGAAGTAGTTGATGAGTGCGTTGGAAAGATCGTTGATGCTGTTAAGTCTGTTAACGGAACAATGTTTATCTGTGCTGATCACGGTAATGCAGATATGATGATAGATTATGAGACAGGAGAGCCTTGGACAGCTCATACAACAAACCCTGTTCCTTTCATCCTTGTTAACTATGATCCTGCTTATACTCTTCGTGAAGGCGGATGCCTTGCTGACATCATTCCTACACTTATTGAGTGCATGGGAGAACAGCAGCCAGCTGAGATGACAGGTAAGAGCCTTCTTATCAAGAAATAATTGACTAATCAGTCCTGAATGTGCTATAGTACTTTTTGCGTGTTTTAGAATTCTTTGAACTTTTTTGGAGGTTTTTTCGTGAGCGTTTTAGATTACGTTTTTGGAGTTGTATTTATCATAGTTTGCCTTGCGCTTTGCGCACTTGTGCTTGCACAGGAAGGTAAGAACCAGGGACTTGGTGCTATTCAGGGAACAGTTGAGAACACATACTGGGGCAGAAACAAGGGCCGTTCAAGAGAGGGTATCCTTAAGAAAGTGACAGTAGTTCTTTCATTTGCTTTTATTATTCTTGGTATTGTTCTTAACATGGGTATTTTTTAATTAAAAATACAAATTATATTAACTTTTCTGGGCACTCTACTACATGGTTAGTTGGGGTGCCCATATTTTATGGTATTATAAAGATATGAGTAAAAATAAGAGCCTAAAGCGCATGGATGAGCAGCTTTTTGGCAGGGACAAAAAGAAAAATTACATAATAGGTCAGTTTGTATCAAGTGGCCGTGGATTTGGCTTTGTGGAAGTGGAAGGAAAGGATGAAGACATCTTTATCCCTGAGGAGTATGTGCACGGAGCCTTTCATACAGATACAGTTGAAGTTGAGATACTGCCAGAGAGCACTGGTAAAAGGCAGGAAGGAAGGATCAGGAATATCCTGGTAAGAGGTATTGAAGAAGTAGTTGGAACTTTTCAGGGCGAGACTAACTTTGGATTTGTTATTCCTGACAACAACAAGATCCAGAGCGATATCTTTATTCCCAGGGAACATTCAAATGGAGCAGTATCCGGGGATAAAGTAGTTGTGCAGATCACTGATTATGGTGACCCTATTGCAAGAAGAAAGCCTGAGGGCAAGGTCGAGGAAGTTATAGGTAATATCAATGATCCAGGTGTTGATATTCTTTCTATAGTTATGGGATTTGGTATACCCTATGAATTTCCTGAAAAAGTCATAAATCAGGCCAATAGATGCCCTGATAGCGTCAGCGAAGCTGATATGTACGGAAGGTCTGACCTTAGGGATGTGACTATGGTCACCATCGACGGCGAAGATGCCAAGGACCTTGATGATGCTGTTAGTCTTAGTATTGATGAAGAGGGCAACTATCATCTTGGGGTTCACATAGCTGATGTAACTAACTACGTACAGGAGAGCTCAGCTCTTGACAGGGAAGCCTTAAAGAGAGGTACCAGTGTATATCTTGTAGACAGGGTTATACCAATGCTTCCCCACAGACTTTCCAATGGAATTTGTTCCCTTAATCATGGAGAGGACAGACTCTCTTTAAGCTGTCTTATGACCTTTGATAAAAATGGGGGATTACTTGACCACGACATAGTTGAATCAGTTATAAATGTCAATGAGCGCATGTCTTATACAGATGTCGCCAAGATATTAGAGGATAAAGATCCTGAAACTATAGACAGGTATAAAGAGCTTGTTCCAATGTTTGAGGATATGGCAGAGCTTTCCCGTATTCTTAGGGGCAAAAGAGAAAAGAAGGGCGCTATTGACTTTGATTTTCCTGAGTCCAAGATAATCCTTGATAAAGATGGAAATCCTATAGACATTGTGCCTCATGAAAGAAATGTCGCAACCAGGCTTATTGAGGACTTTATGCTTGCAGCCAATCAGACTGTTGCTGAACACTTTTACTATATGCAAAGTCCATTTGTCTATAGAGTGCATGAACAGCCTGATCCAGAGAAAATTGCATCTTTATCTTCCTTTGTGTCCAGCTTTGGCCATCATATCAAGATGCGCAAGGATGATGGAGTAAGACCAAAAGAACTGCAAAAGCTCCTTAAGGGTATCCAGGGGACCAAGGAAGAAGCAGTTATCAGCAGAATGGCACTAAGGTCCATGATGCAGGCTAAATACAGTACTGAATGCACAGGCCACTTTGGACTGGCGTTTGATTATTATTGTCACTTTACATCGCCTATAAGGAGATATCCTGATCTTCAGATCCATAGGATCATCAAGGATTACCTGAGGGGTAGGATGAATGAAAAGAAGGCTTCTCACTACAGTGAGATCCTTGATGAAGTGGCAAAGCATTCCTCTGAGACAGAAAGACGTGCTGAAGAGGCTGAGAGAGAAACTGACAAGCTAAAAAAGGCGCAGTTTATGGAAAACCATGTGGGTGAGCGCTTTGAAGGACTTGTTTCTGGCGTAACCCAGTATGGATTTTTTGTTGAACTTGAAAATAGCTGTGAGGGTATGGTAAGGGCATCTTCTATGGAGGATGACTTCTACGTATACGATGAAAAGGCTTTGAAGCTGGTTGGCGAGAGATACCACAAGGAGTATACCATTGGCCAGAAGGTACTTATCAGGGTCGTTGGTGCTGACAGGCTCACAAAAACCATAGATTTTAAGCTGGCAAGTGATGATCCGCAGGATGACACAGATGACTATGTGGAGTATTCAGACAGCCGGAGAGCCGTAGAAAAGAGAGCAAATAAGATCCGCAGGATTTCTTTGGAAGCTTATGATAATGGTGAAACATCTGATACTCCTGTAAGAAAAGTATCATCAGGCAAAAAGTCAGAAGATAAGAAAAAGTCCACACGAAAAGTATATAAAGTACATAAATACAAGAAATCTGCAACCAGCAAGGCAGCCAGAAGTGCTCAGGGCAAGGGCAGATCCAGGAAAAAGAGATAACAATGGCAGAAGATAATAAGGCAAGAAAACTAATAGCAAATAATAAAAAGGCTTATCATGACTATTTCATTGAGGAAAAGTATGAGGCTGGACTTGAGCTTTTTGGAACAGAGGTTAAATCCTTAAGACAGGGTAAGTGCAGCATCAAGGAGTCATGGATCAGCATCGATAAGGGCGAAGCTTTTATAATGGGCATGAACATCAGCCCCTATGAAAAGGGCAATATCTTTAACAAGGATCCCTTGAGGGTTAAAAAACTTCTTTTACACAAGGCTGAAATAAGAAAGCTTGACCAGCAAAAGATGGTTCAGGGCTATACGCTTGTGCCTCTAGAGGTGTATTTTAAAAATGGCAGAGTGAAAGTGGAAATAGGCCTTGCCAAGGGTAAAAAACTCTATGACAAGAGAGCTGATATGGCGAAAAAGGATCAGCAAAGAGAAGCGGAAAAAGAGTTTAAGCAAAGGTTCAAGTAAACCTTTGACTTAAGGAGGATAAAACTGTAATAATGCCTGAAGATAAAGATGTATGGTTAGATCAGCTTAAACATGTTGAGACGGCTGATGGAATAAGGTATACAGGTAGTAAGGAAGCTTATCTTAAGTTTCTTAGGACTTTCTATACCACTTTGGAGGACAAAGCTTTAGAAATCGAAAAATCCTACAAGAGTGGTGATATGGAGTTTTGCACTATCAAAGTTCATGCATTAAAAAGTACAGCCAGGATAATTGGAGCAAGAGAGCTTTCAAAGCTTGCTGAAAAGCTTGAAGAGGCTGGAAAGAAAAAGGACTTTAAGACCTTTGACGAACATATTTATGAGCTTCTGTCCATGTACAGGCAGTATAAAGAAGACCTTGCTGGACTTCCAAAAGAACAGGATCTTATAAAAAAAGAACCAATTTCTGATGAGGCCCTTTCAGATGCTTATGATGCTTTAAAAACCTTTGCATCTCAAATGGACGTGGATGCAGTAAAGATGATTTTGGATGAGCTTGGTACTTATAATCTTTTAGCAAGTGATGAAGAAAAAATCGAAACAATTAACAGAAAATTGTTACAATTTGATTGGGATGGAATAGAAAAGCTGTTACAATAGAGGTATAAATATACGACACCCTTGGAGGATGTGTATCTATGGCTGTAAATAAAGCAATTGTAATAGGACAA
>CAMVJI010000192.1 GCA_947167765.1 uncultured Butyrivibrio sp.
CCAAACTGTGGAACAAGGGCTGCTCCATTTACAAAGTAAAAATTCACATAACTGGCAGCAAGCCTCTCTCCCACTTCCCTATAGTCTTCCCCTTCTTCAAACTCATAGTTTGAAAGGTCATCCTCATTAACGCAAACAGGGTGATCAGGAATAGGAAGCTTATGAACCTTGATGGACCTGCCCATGGCATCAGTAACGCTTTGAAGGTACTCAAGGTCAGCCTTAGACATGGCATATTGAGGGTCGTCTTCATTGTCTGTCCATGCCAGCACCACTTCTCCCGGTCTTATAAAGGCGCAGACATTGTCCACGTGCTCATTGGTCTCGTCGTTATATATTCCACTTGGTAGCCAAAGAACTTTTTTGGCGCCAAGATACTCTTTTAACTTATCTTCTATCTGTTCTTGGGAAAGATCAGGGTTTCTGCCCTTGCTTAAAAGGCAGCTCTTAGTAACTAAAACTGTACCCTCACCATCCGAGTGGATACTGCCTCCCTCAAGGACAAAGGGCGCTGCGTCGTAATAGTCAAATCCCTGCCTGTCACAAAAAGCTATCGCCACCTTGTCATCAAGAGCCCAGTTTGCATATAGTCCGTCAAACTCTCCGCCCCAGGCATTAAAGCTCCAGTTTACTCCTCTTACATTTCCAGTATTATCTGTAACAAATGTAGGGGCCACATCCCTTGCCCAGGCGTCGTCTGACTCAATTTCAAGGATGTGGAGCCTTTTTATCAGAAGGTCTTTTTGCTCCTCCTGCATATCCTCTTTAAGACTGCGGGTGTCTATAAGGTCCTTTATAAAGGCCTTGGTCTCTTCAAGGTGGTCCTTTCCGGCTAAAAGAAATAACTCTTCCCTTTTAAGGATCTCAAAAAAGACAGCGCCAAAACTCTTTAAGGTATCCGTTCTGTCTTTTCCAAAGCTGCCAGGTCTTACGGGATATATCATTATTGTTCCCAGATGGGAATTAAACTCTCCGGGCATTTGAAAACCATCATTTGCCGGAAGCTGATCTCTTATTATCATTTCAAAATTTCCAATCAGTATCTAATGCCGAGTGGTTCCTTACAGCCTGTTCTTAAAGTCTTCGTAGCTAAAGCGTCTTAAAACTTCCACTTCCCCATCCTCATGCATAATGTCGATATCTGGAAGTGGCATTCCGTTAAAGGTGTTGTTCTTAACAAAGCTGTAGATGGCCATATCCTCGAAAAAGAGCTTGTCCCCAGGCTTTTTTTCTGTCTCAAAGCTGTAATCGCCAATGACATCACCTGCAAGGCATGTCATTGAAGAGAGCCTGTAGGTATAGTTCATCTCTCCTGGCTCTTCAGAGTCCTTAAGAGGTGGTCGATAAGGCATCTCTATTACATCAGGCATATGGCATGAAGCTGAAGCATCCAGAATAAGAACAGGAATCCTGTCTGTATCAACAACATCCATTACTGTTGTAACAAGGTAACCTGCCTCAAGGGCAATAGCTTCACCTGGCTCAAGATAAACCTCAATGCCGTACTTTTCCCTTATGTACAATACCAGTTTAATGAGACCTTCTCTGTCGTAATCTTCCCTTGTTATGTGATGACCTCCCCCAAGATTTATCCAGCTTATCTTGTTAAGTCCGGAAACTCCCAGCTCTGAGTCAAGTTCATCAGTATCTACCGGAATGTTATCAAGAGCAACCTCTTCATCGTAGGAAGTATCTGAAGGTTCAAAGCCCATGTTCCTTAAAACAAAGCCGTCATAGTCATCTGGTATCCTGGGAGCTGGAAAGAATCTGAAGAAATCTCTTTCAACCTTAAGAAATGTCTCCTCTAAGGGCTCAAATCCCTGCTCGCACAGGTTATGGAAGTGAAGGCCTGAAACTCCCTCCGGAAGATCCTCTGGCATATTCTCATTCCTGATACCAAGTCTTGATCCTGGGGAACATGGGTCGTAGATCTCATGAGCATCCTCTGCACTTAGCTCAGGGTTGATCCGTAGACCTACTTTTGTCTTTCCCTCAGAAACATACTTTTCCCAAACGCTCCTGTGATGCTCAAGCTGAGAGATTGAGTTGAATACCACATGGTCGCAGATATTGCACAGCTCTTCCATGTCAGAATCCTTGTAGGCAGGCTCATAGACGTGGTTTTCGCATTTTTTACCATCTGAAGTCTTAAACTCTTCATGTGCAAGCCTTGCTTCAAAAATTCCGGAAGCAGTGGCGCCTGAAAGGTAAGATGCCAAAAGCGGATAGGTCTGATAGGCGCTGTAGGCCTTCTGGGCAAGAAGGATCCTTGCGCCAGACCTCTCCTGTACATCTTTTAATATCTCCAGGTTTTCTCGTAGCCTCTTTTCATCTATCACATAGGCAGGAGTTCTTATTTCATTAATTTTCATAATATCCCCTCAGAAAATCCTTAATCTACAAGCTTTGGTGCCTCGTCCACAACCCATGGAAGTCCATACTCATTAAGAAGCTCCATGTATGGATCTGGATCAAACTCATCTGTTGTATATACACCAGGCTGTTTCCACTTTCCTGTAAGGACAAGTGCTGTTCCTATCATTGCCGGAACACCTGTTGTATAACTGATAGCCTGGCTTCCAAGCTCCTTGTAGCATTCCTGGTGGTCACATACATTGTAGATGTAGATAGTCTTTTCTTTTCCGTTCTTAACACCCTTAAAGATGCAGCCAATGTTTGTCTTACCTACTGTTCTTGGTCCAAGGCTTGCAGGATCTGGAAGAAGCGCCTTTAAAAACTGGATAGGAACAATGTCTTTCCCCTCAAACTTAATGGGTGTTGTGGAGAGCATTCCTACATCCTCAAGACATCTCATATGGTCAAGATATGACTGGCCAAAGGTCATAAAGAAACGGATCCTCTTAACCTCAGGGAAGTTCTTGCCAAGGGCCTCGATCTCCTCGTGGTGAAGAAGATACATATCCTTCATTCCAACCTGAGGGAAGTCATACTCTCTCTTTATTTCCATAGGTTTTGTTTCAACCCAGTGGCCATCCTCCCAGTAGCTTCCGTTGGCAGAAACCTCACGAAGGTTGATCTCAGGGTTAAAGTTTGTTGCAAAAGCATAGCCGTGATCGCCGCCGTTGCAGTCAAGTATGTCTATTGTATCGATCCTGTCAAAGTAATGCTTTTTAGCATAGGCAGTAAATACGCTGGTTACACCAGGGTCAAAACCTGTTCCAAGAAGGCCGGTGATTCCTGCTTCCTTGAACTTGTCCATATATGCCCACTGATAGCTGTAATCAAAGTAAGCAGTAAAGCCCTTTTCCTTACATCTCTTCTCGTAGGCAGCGCGCCATACAGGCTCATCTGTGTCCTCTGGCTCGTAGTTAGCTGTATCAATGTAGTCCACCTTGCATTCAAGACATGCATCCATGATGGTAAGGTCCTGATAAGGAAGAGCCACGTTAAGTACTGCATCTGGCTTATAGTCCTTTATTAGCTTAACAAGGTTCTTTACATCATCTGCGTTAACTGTAGCAGTTGTGATCTTAACAGGATATCCCTGCTTTTCCAGTTTTTCTTTTAATGCATCGCACTTACTTACTGTGCGGCTTGCAAGGCACATCTCTGTAAAAACTTCTTTATTCTGGGCGCACTTCTGGATCGCTACCTGTGCTACGCCTCCACATCCAATAACCAACAGTCTGCTCATATTCTCAAATCCTCCATTCGTTTAAGGCTGTAACTTACCTTGACATATCTTCTTCTTCCTGAAGTAAATCTTCTACGTATTTTGGAAGCATGAACGCTCCCTTATGTAAATGAGTTGTGTAATACCAGGTCTTTATTCCTCTCTCATCCCATCTGTCAGGATTAAAATCCTTCATGGGATGATATTTTTTGCTGGCAAATCCAAATAGCCAGTAACCCGCAGGGCATGTAGGAATGTGGGCCTGATAAACCCTGTTTATAGGAAATACCCTATAGGCCTTTCTATGCATGGCTCTGCAGCTCTCTTCGTCCTCGTCGTAGAATGGGCTTCCATGCTGATAAACCATGATGCCATCGTCGTGAAGGGCTTTGTAGCAACTTCCGTAGAACTCTTTGGTGAAAAGACCTGCTTCATGGCCAAGGGGTTCTGTGGCATCGTTGATAATAAGGTCATACATATCCTCACATTTTCGCAGGTACTTAAGACCGTCCTGATAAAAGATATGTACTCTGTCGTCTTCAAGTCCAATGGCGTTATCAGGGAAATACTGTTTGCACACATCCACAAACATTGAATCCGGCTCAACAACGTCAATGACCTTGATCTCCTCATAGTGAGTCAGCTCTCTTGCTACGCCGCCATCGCCGCCTCCAAGAACCAGAACTCTCTGGACCTTAGGATGCACAGCCATTGGAACATGGACTATCATCTCATCATAGGTGAACTCGTCCTTTTCGGAAAAGATGATGTTACCATCTGAAGTAAGGAACTTGCCAAACTCCGGGGAATCAAAGACATCTATCCTCTGGAACTCACTGGTTCCGGAAAAGAGCTGCTTCGATAATCTTATGCTGATCTTGACGTTTCCAGTGTGCATGTCTGAAAACCAATAATCCATATCTGCCATAGC
>CAMVJI010000193.1 GCA_947167765.1 uncultured Butyrivibrio sp.
TTTTATGCGAAAGCATCGGCTGAAAAAATCAGCCGGTTGCTGAGCATACACTAATGTAGAGTCTTTAGAATATGCCGGCACATACTTTCTAAGTGAAGCTGATCAACTCATGCATGGATTTATAGCCTTCACCAAGAAGAAAGATCTCGTTCTGTCAGAAGAAATCTCAGATGCCAAATGGGTTCCTGCTATTAAAGCCCCTGAGACTATGTTTCCAGATAAACCAGGTGGTCCTCTTTACGAGGTCTATCACAGATTTCTAAAAGCACGAAAAATAGAGGTTTCTTCTAAATGAGTAACGATCTGACATCCTCCGCAATAGCTTACATCAAAACCCAATTTAAGGAAAACTCGGACGGACATGACTTTGACCATTCCATGCGAGTCTATCAGAATGCCATGTCGATAGCAGAACATGAGCAGCCATGTGATACGGAAGTTGTAGCTCTTGCATCACTTCTGCATGATGTAGATGACCACAAGCTCTTTGACACCAAAGACAACTTTAATGCCCGTAGTTTCCTTGAAGCAAATAATATAGGAAAAAGCAGAGCAGATATAATATGCCAGGTCATAAACGAAGTCTCTTTTAGTAAAAACAAAGGAAAAACGCCTTCAACTATAGAAGCCAAAATAGTTCAGGATGCTGACCGACTCGATGCACTTGGTGCCATAGGTATAGCCAGAACCTTTGCCTATGGTGGAAAACATGGAAGATCACTTGATGATAGCATACAACACTTTCATGATAAGCTGCTCCTTATTAAGGATATGATGAACACTGATAGCGGAAAAATGCTCGCTAGTGAAAGGCATGATTTCCTGACGTTATTCCTGAATCAGTATAATAATGAGGTTAAATGTACTAATGAAATTCAATGATAGCTGTGCCAAATGCATGTATGACAGGCAGGCAAAGAAAACAGATAATAAAGAATATCTTGCTAAGATCAGGGACATCCTTGATAACAGATCACCTGACGTAACCAGCTCTCAGCTAGTTGTGGAGATTAATAAAGTTCACGAGAAATACTTCGGGCCATTACCAAGTTTCAAGGAAGTCAAAAAAGAATATAATGACCTGGTCCTATCAATGGAAGAAGATCTCCGAAATAAAATTCAGAGTAGTAAAGATCCGCTTGCAACATCGATCATCATGGCAAGAATCGGAAATTACATTGACTTTGCAGCTTTGAGCTATGTGAGCACAGACACTTTTCTAGAGCTTTTTAATAATACTGACATGAGAGAAGATGAGAAAGAAGCATATGCCTCTTTCTGTGATCAATGTGCGAAGGCAAAAACATTCCTTCTTCTCACAGACAATTGCGGAGAAATAGTCCTTGATAAGCTCATGATTGAACAGATAAAAAAGAGGTTTCCTAACTTGTCTTTCACTGTCATGGTAAGGGGTGGCGAAGTTTCAAATGACGCCACCATAGAAGATGCCATGTATATAGGCATGGATTCTATTGCCACGGTAATAACTAATGGTAAAAAGATAGCCGGAACAGTTTATTCACTACTTTCCGATGAGGCTAAAAGCGTCGTCGACAATGCAGATGTCATCCTCTCCAAAGGACAGGCAAATTATGAGTCCTTTGCCGGGGAAGGTAGACACGCTTTCTATTCACTTCTGTGCAAATGCGAACTGTTTATTAATAGATTCCACGTTCCTCAGCTTACTGGGATATTTGTAGAAGAGGCTGGATGAAGATATGATAAAAAAAATGCATGCAAGGTCATTAGCATCAATAATACTCATATTGGCTCTTACAGGATGTGGAAGCCCAAAAGAGGAAAATGTAAATATCCCTCAGCAAGCATCTGTATCCGAAGAGACCATTAATTCAACAGATGAGGCATCTGCCACCGAGATAGATTTTTCAGAGTCCAACCTTGAGAAGCTGTATGAAAGCCGGCAATATATGCCAGACCATGCAGAATTTGCAGGGCAATGGAAAAGAACAGTAGTACATTCATCCCTGAGCGCAGATATCGTCATTGAAAAAAGCGATGGCGAGGGATTTGATTTTTCAGGAGAATTCTATTATTACTCCCATTCCGGGGAAGTCGCAGGCAAAGCGTTCTTTGTATCTGAGAATCAGGCAATCTATAAGCAATTAGAAGAAGATGATATAGATCACGAACCTGCTTATATTGGTTTTTTCCTAACTGATACTTGCCTTACTGTGATTTCCTCTGGTTTTGTTGAGGGCATGGGAATGAATGTCTCTGTAAATGGAGACTATATCCAGGATGAGCCGTATTACACAAATGGTAATGCTGTCGCAGAAAACTTCTCGGAAGATGATCTTCTGCAGTTAAGAGAGTTGTTACGGGAAGAAACATATAATGAACTGTTCCTTAATAATACCGAGATTGGGAATGTTACATCGGAAGCAGTAAAGCTATCTGACGGAACTATCTCCAGGCATATTGAGTGTTTTGTACCAACGATGGGAGATGGCTATGATCTACTTATCACAGAGGATGGACGCTATTATTTTTTCCATGAAAATTCGGATCTATTTGCCACAAATGACTCAAATTACTCCGACTGGCGCATCCCTGAATATACCGTATCCTCCGATGAAGAAGAGTATAGCGAAAGCAAATCGCCATTTATTCTGTGGGAATATGAAGGATATGTCGACGAGTGTGAGGGTTACTACTGGCAGGATGAGTTCAAGGACTGCGACTATGATGGCGACGGCAAAAAAGATCGTCTAAACAGGAAATGGGACGGAAATGAGCAGGTAGCACTATACACCATAGAATTTGGAAATGGGAATAAACTGGAAGTCCCCAAGGGATGGGAGACCGGATTCCCTCATGTTCAGAGCGGGGATCTTGACGGTGATAATGTAAAAGAAATCCTGGTGACTCTTTCCTATGATACAAGCACAGATCCATTATCTTTCGGAGACATCTGGTTGTTTGATTATGATGATTCAACTTCCGAGTATAAAGAGATCAGTCTGCCACTCACATCTGGTGAAAACGGCGCAAAGGGATTTACTATATCCTATGACAAGCCTGAAGACCTGGTGATAAGATACACTATCAAAGAGACTGGACTATCAAGGAGTGAAGAAGTAAATGACGACTACAGAAACTCATGGTGGACTAATGAAAAGACTACAGAAATGAGGAGCGTGTATTGGGCTGAGATGCGGGAAGGAAAGAATCCTGCAGTTCGCTGTTATGTTGAACCGCTTCCAAGAAGCGGTGTCAGCCTTGGATTTGATCTATATTATAGAAACGGCAAATATGATATTGGTTACGTAGAGCTCGATACCCCGGAAGGCCCCTTTTAAGCATCTATCGTAACCAGTGAGTAACAGATTATCAAGGAAGAAATTACATGAATTATATTGCAGAGATGAGGAAAAAAGTCGGAAAAGATCTTGTGATGACAGTAGGCTGTGGAGTACTTATTGAGAACTCTGACGGGAAGGTGTTATTGCAGAAGAGAAGCGATACCGGCGAATGGTGTGTCCCCGGAGGGGCACTCGAACCAGGAGAAACATATATTGAAGCAGCAGCAAGAGAGGTTAGGGAAGAAGTCGGAATTGAAGTATCTGATCTTAAGCTTTTTGGACTATATTCCGGCGATGACAGAATGATACATTACCCAAATGGCGACAATGTATATTCCTTATCTGTTATCTTTACAACCAGCCATTATTCAGGAACTATATCCGACAGCGACTCGGAAGTACTTGAGCACAGATTCTTTTCAAGAGAAGAAATCCCATCCGAATTGTTTAGTCCAGATGCAAGACCTATTTTAGACTGGAAAAGAGCGGTCGAAGGAATCCCCGTAGCATGAACGTACTTGCATAACGCATGAATGTATAAAATATAGGAGGTAGCTAATATGAGCAGATTATCAGAAGTCAGATCGATGCAACAGGAACGAGAAAAGAATATTGCAAAAAAGACCAAAGATGCAGACATGAGGGAGCTATGCAATATCCTCGAACGAATAAACGGCAACCTAGAAGACTTATCAACGTCAATGGCAATGCTGGTTGATAATCAGACTAAGGGTAAATAGAGTATTATCTACGAATGCATATCCTCTACAAAAAGAAAAATACATATCTTTATTTTGCCAGTTATTTCATTTATTTGAGGCTTCCCCAAACCTATAATAAAACCATAGAAAAAACAGGAGGTGAAGCCACATGACAGTATTATTCTTTATTTTATTCTTCATGATATTTGGAAAGCTCATTGGCTTTGCTTTTAAGGCAACCTGGAGCATCATGAAGGTAATGCTTTACATTGTATTCCTTCCACTTATTCTGGTAGGAATGGTCTTCAAAGGACTAGTATTTGTAGCTCTGCCAATACTTTTAGTAGTTGGCTTGATAAGTCTTTTCGAAACAGCTTAAGGAGGATAGCAGAATGCATAAGAACTCAAAGCTTTATGCCGCAATAAGTTACATCACATGGGTAGGATTTATCATTTCCCTTCTTATGAGGGATAAGGACGATACACTTGTCAGAAGGCACTTAAATCAGGCTCTTATCAT
>CAMVJI010000194.1 GCA_947167765.1 uncultured Butyrivibrio sp.
GAGGTGGAACATGATAAAAAAGGAAATGATCGCCATGCTTCTGGCAGGGGGCCAGGGCAGCAGATTGGGTGTGCTAACTGCAAAGATGGCTAAACCCGCAGTTTCTTTCGGAGGGAAGTACAGGATCATAGATTTCCCACTCAGCAACTGCATCAATTCTGGAGTGGACACTGTCGGTGTTCTGACGCAGTATCGTCCTCTCAGACTTAATTCCCACATTGGAATCGGAATACCTTGGGATCTGGACCGTAACTTCGGTGGAGTTACAGTTCTTCCTCCTTATGAAAAGAGTGCGAACAGTGAGTGGTACACAGGTACTGCCAATGCAATCTATCAGAACATGGAGTACATGGAAAACTACAATCCTGACTATGTTCTGATCCTTTCAGGTGACCATATCTACAAGATGGACTACGAGACCATGCTTGATTTCCACAAGTCCAGCGGAGCGGATGTCACCATTGCTGTTATGCCTGTTCCCATGGAAGAAGCCAGCAGATTCGGTATCATGATAACCGACGAGAATAAGAGAATCGTGGACTTCGAGGAAAAACCTGAACATCCCCGTTCCAATCTTGCATCAATGGGTATCTACATCTTCTCATGGAAGGTTCTTAAAGAGGCACTTATAAGGAACAAGGATCAGGCAGGTCTTGATTTTGGTAAGCACATCATTCCTTACTGCAAGGATAAGGGACAGTCCCTTTTTGCATATGAATTTGACGGCTACTGGAAAGATGTTGGAACTCTGACTTCTTACTGGGAAGCTAACATGGAGCTTATTGATATAGTCCCTGAGTTCAATCTCTACGAGGAGTACTGGAAGATCTACACAGCCAGCGACGTTCAGCCGCCTCAGTACCTGGGACCTGACAGCGCTATAGAGCGCAGCATCGTTGGAGAGGGCTGTGAGATTGAAGGTAAGGTCTATAACTCCGTTATAGGACCTGGCGTCAAGATCGGAAAAGATACAGTTGTCAGCCACTCTATCATCATGAATGATACTCAGATCGGCGAAGGCTGTAACATAGAAAAAGCTATCATTGCTGAAAAGGCTCAGATAGGTTCTGGAGTTACGCTTGGAGCCTTTGAGCAAAAAGAAAACGAAACTAAGCCCGGCATTTATTGCGAAGGCCTTGTCACTATTGGAGAGCGTTCAGTCATTCCTGACAATGTCAAGGTTGGCAAGAACACCATGATCGCTGGAATTACTACTGCTGAGGACTATGCAGATGGAATCCTTGACAGCGGCAGAACATTAGATAAGGCAGGTGATTGAGTATGAGGGCGATTGGTATTATTTTAGCAGGCGGCAGTAGCAGCAGGATGCAGGATCTTTCCAAGCGCAGAGCAGTTTGCGCCATGCCAGTGGCAGGCTTTTACAGGAGTATCGACTTTGCTCTTAGTAATATGACCAACTCACACATCCAGACTGTAGCCGTATTTACACAGTACAATGCAGGAAGCCTTAATACACACCTAAGTTCCTCCAAGTGGTGGGACTTCGGTCGTAAACAGGGCGGACTATATGTTTTCACTCCGGCGGTCAAGGCCTCAGGCAACCTCTGGTACAGAGGAACAGCCGATGCCATTGCTCAGAACCTTGAGTTCCTTCGCAGCTGCCACGAGCCATACGTCATCATCACATCCGGTGACTGCGTATACAAGATGGACTATGGTAAACTCCTTGAGTACCACATTCAGAAGCAGGCGGATATCACAGTTGTCTGCAAGGACATGCCAGCTACCATGGATACAGAGAGATTTGGTACTGTCCGCATGAATGAGGAATGCAGGATAGAGGAGTTTGAGGAAAAACCTGTTGTTTCCAAATCCAACACCATCTCCTGCGGTATCTACGTAATAAGACGCCGTCAGCTCATTGAACTCATCGAGAGAGCTGAGGAAGAAGAGAGATACGACTTTGTAAGAGACATCCTTGTAAGGTACAAGGATATGAAGAGGATCTACGGATACAAGATCAAGGAGTATTGGAGCAACATCGCTTCTGTAGAGGACTACTACAGGACCAACATGGACTTCTTAAAACCTGAGATAAGGCACTACTTCTTTAGAGAGTATCCAGGTATCTACACCAAAGTAACAGATCTTCCACCAGCCAAGTACAACGTTGGTGTCAGCGTCAAGAATGGCCTGATCTCCAGTGGCTGTATCATAAACGGAACCATTGAGGATTCAGTTATCTTCAAGGGAGCCTTTATAGGAAATAACTGTTATATTAAAAACTCAATTATCCTCAATGATGTTTATATTGGAGATAATTCGCATATTGAAAACTGCATCGTGGAAAGTCATGGCACCATCCAGGCCAACTCTTACTATAAGGAAGAGAATGGCATCAAGGTGGTAGTTGAAAACAATGAGAGATATGTAATTTGACAACATGTACAGAGGGGGTACACTATGAAGATTACAGATATTCGCGTAAGGAAAGTAACTAAGCAGGGCAAGATGAGAGCAGTAGTATCTGTTACCTTTGATGATGAATTTGTTGTTCACGACATCAAGGTTATAGAAGGCGAGAAGGGATTGTTTATAGCGATGCCCAGCAAGAAGTCTTCTGACGGAGAATACAGGGATATTGCACATCCCATCAACTCAGACATGAGAGGTGTTCTTCAGAGTGCCATCTTAGAGGCTTATGACAAGGCCGCAGTTCCAGAGGATGATGCAGCGCCTGAGGCTTGACAAGTATTTAAACAAAGTGAATAATGAGTAAAAAACAGGGGACTTAAAGTGTTTTTAAGCCCCCTGATTTTGTGTTGGGGTGCGGGTAATGTTTAAGCTTTTTAAAACGCTTTTTAGTAAAAGAGATAACGAGGATAACGGCAGAATGTTTGTAATAGTGGGTCTTGGAAACCCGGAAAAGAAATATTTTCACACCAGACACAATGTGGGCTTTGACACTATTGATGCCCTTTCAGATAAATATGGAATAGGCCTTACAGAGACCAAGTTCAAGGCTGTATATGGAAAAGGAAGGATCGGAAATGAGCGTGTGATCCTTGTAAAACCCCTTACCTATATGAACCTTTCAGGAGAAGCGGTTGCTCCTATCTGTAACTATTTTAAGGTGGATACCAAAACTGACCTTATCATTATTTCCGACGACGTTGAGCTTGATGTAGGCAAACTCAGGATAAGACCAAAGGGCAGCAGCGGCGGACATAACGGCCTTAAGAATATCATTGCCCAGCTTGGCCATGAGGAGTTTACAAGAGTAAGGATCGGCGTTGGAAAAAAGCCAAAAGAGTGGGATATGGTGGACTGGGTCCTTGGACACTTTGAGGGCGAAGATGCTTCTTCTATTAAAGAAGGCATTGATAACGCCTGCGACGCAGTAGTTGAGATCATGGAAAATGGCACTGACAGCGCCATGAACAGATTTAATGGTAAAAAATAAATGAGAGCTATGACAAATCCCTTAAGGGAACTTAAGGAATTTAATGAAATAAGTGAATATCTTGAGAAACCTTTTGCCTGTTGTCAGGTAACTGGCTGTGTGGACTCGCAGAAGCTTCATTTCATTGATGGGCTTGGTGAGGGTTTTAAGTACAGAATAATCGTTACCTACTCTGATCTTCGCGCAAAAGAAATCTATGAGGACTACAAGTTCTACGACAGGAACGTTACTGTGTATCCTGCCAAGGATCTTATCTTTTATCAGGCAGATGTCCACAGCAATGAGATCGCAAGGCAGCGTATCAGGTGCCTGCGGCGCCTCATTGAGGGAAGACCTGTAACAGTGGTCACGACTTTTGCTGCACTGATGGCACCACAGATAAAGCCTGAAGTTATAAAGTCCCACATCCTTTCCATAGATAAAAGAACTCAGATCGATGAAGCGCAGATCAGTAAAAAGCTTATTGCCATGGGCTATACCAGAAACTATCAGGTTGAAGCTCCTGGTGAGTTTTCTGTGCGCGGAGATATCATCGATGTATTTGATCTTACAGAGGAAAATCCCTTCAGAATAGAACTGTGGGGCGACGAGATAGAAGCCATAAGAAGTTTTGACATTCTTTCCCAGAGATCTCTTGAAAAGCTTGAATCTGTCAGCATCTATCCGGCATCTGAGATCATCCTTGAAGAGGATGAGCTTGAAAAAGGCATGGAAAGAATCGAGGAAGATACTGAGAGGATCGTTAAATCCCTTCGTGAGCAGTTCAAAACAAAGGAAGCCCACGAGCTGAAGGTAAGGACAGAGGAACTTAAGGAACAGCTCTTTGAGCTTAAGGCATCAGTCAATCTTGAGAGCTACATCAGATATTTCTACGATGACACAGTAACTATCCAGGAGATGTTCCCCAAGGGAAAGAGCTGTATCTTCATAGACGAACCACAAAGAGTCCAGGAGCATGCCAGGGCTGTTGAGATGGAATTTAGAGAGAGCATGAGCCACAGGGCAGAGAAGGGATACGTTCTTCCCGGGCAGATGGAGCTCCTTTATTCCATAGACAATGTAATTGCAAGAATGTCCAATGGCAGAAGAGTTCTTATTTCAGC
>CAMVJI010000195.1 GCA_947167765.1 uncultured Butyrivibrio sp.
TTTAAAACTGTGTGGTTGTTTACGTGTACTGAAACGAAGTAAGGGATCATTTCAAGGGCAACATCATCAAGCTGATCTCTCCAGCCGTAGAAGATGTTTCCGCTTAAGGTCTCGTTGTGGGCGATGGTCTTTTTCCAAAGCTCGTTCTCTTCCCCGCCGTGGAGCTTCTTATCAGCCTCGAACATTCTCATGAACTGCCTGATGGTCTCGCTTACCATTCCGCGATAGTGCCATGCTGAAGCCTTAAGGGCATCGCCTCTTACACCTTCAAGTCCTCTGTCGAACCAGTGCATAACTGTAAGGTATGTCTGGCCCATCCAGCGGTATCTCATGGTACCCTTTGCAAACTCGACAACACCCTTTGGCCCGTTGCCATACTTCATGATATCTGTAACCATGTGTGCATAGTTATATAGCCAGATCATGTTGAAGTAGTACATGGTATCCATGAAGCCACGCCACTCACGGTGTTTGTAAAGGCCAGTATTTCCTACATAAAGATCACCAAGCCTTCTCTCTTCGTGAGGCTTGCCATACCAAAAATCCTTTACGGCCTTCTTGGCGTCAAAGGGTTTATTTTTTTCCTCGGGACTCTTTTCTACTACAAAGAGTTCGCGGTATTTAGCTTTTACGTCTTTAAAACTGATTTTCATGATCCGTCAGGCCTCCTTCTGAATATTCTTGAGCTCTATGCTCTCAACAAAGGCCTGGAATCTTGTACGAAGCTGTCCAACCGCATTGTTGACATATTCTTTTTCGATGGAGCACACAGGATATCCATAGTCTCTTGGAAGGATAAGGGTATCGATGGTCCTCTCGTAGCTCCAGTATTCACAGAATTTCATCTGGGAGATTATGATACCGTCAGCCTTATATTCTTTTGCAATGTCAGCGAGGTACTGTTTCCTCTTACGCATGGTGTGCTGCTCCATGAAACGAGGGCATTCACTGGTATCAAGGTAGTGACGGGCAATGGCGCGAAGTGGTGTTTCGCCGTCCTTAACAACGATCTCCTCACGGCCAGGAAGAGAGCCGTAGCAGTGCCTGTCAGCTACAACAAGGGCGCCGCACTCCTCAATAAGCTTGATGAAATCTGGATCATCCTCCTCGGAGCCGGCAAGAACCACTTTGCAGCGATAGGTCTTTTTCGCATCAGGCTTTCTGGTCTTTAGCTGCTCTGCAATATCCTTGAGCATATCGATGATAAGGTACTTGGGGCAGACCAGTGTGGCCAGCTGTATTACAGAGAATTCCCATCCGGTAATGGTGGGTTCATCAAGTTTTCTGTAGCTGCCAATCTCAGTGATCAGGCGACAGATCTCGTTGTGTTCTTTGATAGCTGTTAAAAGAGCTTCATCAGAAGTATCAATTCCGAAGTGCTCAGAGAGCTTATCAAGGACGTGATGCTTGAGCTGCTGCTCATAGTGATCGATTGAGTTTTCATTCTTTTTAAATGGAACATCTGTGAATTCGCAGAAGAAATCAGGATTCTTGATGATATCCATCAGCTGCAGATGCTCCTGGAATCTACAGGTGACAGTACATGTCTCTGTTGCCATCTGAGCGTCAAGGAAGTTAAAGCCTCCTTCCAAAGCGCGCTCTAAGAGACACCTGCCATACATGCAGGTGCGGTTTGACATGTAGTATGTAGCCATATCCGGTGAACCACTGCGAGGTGCACGAAGACGCACGGAAAAACAACCTGGAAGGTCAAGAAGTACTTCTGGCATGAAATAACATGTGTAGCCAAGAGCTTTTTTGCCATCCTCCTTGCCTTGCCTGACAAGTTTGTTATTAGCTTCCTGCAGTAGATCTTCGAGCTCAAAAATGTGCACAAGATCTTTCATTTTAGGAAATCCCCCTCCGAAATATTTGTTTTATTGATTGTGCAAAATTTATATTTGCCAAAAAAATAACGAAAATATCCACTGATATAATATCATATTTGTTAATTTAATAAAATAATTCTAAACAATTATTGTGAAAAATGGTCAATTTTATTATAATTAGTCATAGGCAAATTTTTCTTTTTAGGGGGAGTTATGGCGGATCATACGACAGTCATTGCACTGGCAGGAAAGGGTGGCGTTGGTAAGACGTCTCTTTCTGCTGCTATTGTAAGACTTCTATCTAAAAAAAGGCCTGACGCCAAGATCCTGGCTATTGATGCGGATCCGGCGGTAGGTCTTTCTGTTGCTCTGGGGGTGCAGCCTTCTGAAACTCTTGACCAGATAAGGAAGAGAGTGGCAGAGGACGTTACAGGGAAACTCAAGGATACCCAGGACATTCTTGCAGAGGCCAAGTTCAGACTATATGATGCGCTTGATGAGCAAAAAGGCTTTGCTTTTCTTGCCATCGGAAGACCTGAATCTGCTGGCTGCTACTGTGCGATCAATACCTATCTTAAAAAAGTAATAGAGATGCTTGTGGACGATTTTGACTATGTAGTCATCGACGGAGAGGCAGGAATAGAGCAGATCAACAGACGTGTTCTTGAAAAGGTGACACACCTTATCTGCGTTTCAGATCAGAGCCGCAAGGGGCTTTCCATCATCGAGACCATTAAGAACGTGGCAGATGAGCTTGTGATGTACAACGAGATCGGGCTTATCGTCAACAGAGCACCACTTCCGGAGAAGATCACTGAAAAAGAAATTGGCGGAGTCAGGGTCATATCTGTTATCCCTCAGGACGATGCCATGACAGAGAATGACATCGAGGGAAAAAGCATTTTTGAACTACCGGAAGATACAGGAATATTAAAGGGCGCAGAACAAGCTCTTTCGAATTTAAAAATAATCTAAAGGCATAGAAAGGAGGTAACCGTGCAGGATTTAAAACATCTTATCACATTTGAAAATCTTTTGGATGATGCTGCCAACGACCTGGTGAAGGAAGCGCAGAAGGAAGGACAGTATGCCATCGGATACACCTGCTATCACATGCCAGAAGTTCTTTTAAATGTTGACAATTGCTTTTCAACCCGCATGAGAGCACCAAGAACAGGTTCTATCGACATATCAACTTACTATATGTCCAACTACACCTGCGAATTTGCCAGATCTTTATTGGAGAGAGGGATCGAGGGAGGCTACGAATATCTTGATGGTATCGCCGGCGTCGATGCCTGCTCTGCCATGAACAGGTGCTATGAGCATTTGGAGATCCTGGACTGCAACAAGAAACCACACTTCTTTGTAACTCATACAGATGTGCCTTACAAAGTTGAAAACTACAACGTAGATCAGGTAGCAACACAGATGCGTCTAAGGCTCCTTGATGTGATGCATGAAAAACTTGGAACAGACGTATCCGACGAAGCTATCAGGAAGGCAGTAAAAGAGCATAACGAACTCTGCAGAGTGATCACAGAGATCGGAAACATGCGTAAGCTTGAGAATCCGCCTGTAACAGGTTATGAGTTCCATGTTATCTGCCTTGTGAGCTACGTATGTCCTACGGCCAAGATACTTCCACTTCTTAGGGAAACCCTTGAGGAGATCAAAAACAGGAAACCAGATCCTAAGCCATGGTTCAGAGCAAGGGTACTTGTGGTTGGATCAGAGGTTGACGACCTTGATTTTACAAGGCTCTTAGAGGAATCTGGAGCAATGGTTGTTGCTGACAGATACTGCTATGGTTCATTCCCTGGAAGAGAAGAGATCATTCTTAATGACGAGGAAGATGTAGTCAAGCAGATCGCAAGGCACTACATGAAGACCAGCGAGTGCCCAAGATACATGGCTGACTACAAGATTCAGCAGAGGCGTGATACAGCAGACAGACTTGCCAGGGAGTTTGGCGCAGACGGTATCATTTACGAGCAGGTTAAGTACTGCGACTTCTGGGCATTTGAAAGACCTCTTGCCAGCCACATCCTCACAGAAGAATATGGATGGCCAACACTTTCAATTGACAGATCCTACAACGTACACAATTCAGGTCAGCTCCGTACCCGTTTTCAGGCTTTTGTTGAGGCACTTGAGATCAAGCGCATCAAGAGCCAGAACAAGGAGAAACAGGAGGTGCCAGTATGAGATATATAGACCCCAAGAATTTCAGATTAAAAGATGAAATAAACTGGAAAGCTCAGGCTGAGAACATGAAGGAGATCGGCGGCATTGTGGCTGACCTCATAAAAGAGACTGACTGGAAGGACGTGGCAAAGTCCATGGGAAAGGACACAAAAGGATTTAAAAAACGTCTTACCCATGAAGCAGATCTTTTAAAGAACATGTCTCCGGAAGAGTTTAAGGACTTCCTTTTAAACGGAGAAAAGCAGCTTGGTAAGCTCTACGCCAAGGGCAAGATGGCCACAGTAAGACGTGAGTGGAGAGGTGTCAAGGACACAGGCGTTGACTTCTACGAGTGGGCAAGAATGTGGGGAATGCTTCTTGCAACCTTCTCCAAAGACCTGGTTCCTGCCATGATGGGAGCGGTTCACTACAGATGGATGATCTCATACTTCTGCTGCCACTCATTTATGGATAAGAACAC
>CAMVJI010000196.1 GCA_947167765.1 uncultured Butyrivibrio sp.
AGATCAATCTTTTAAAACCTGTTGAGATCAGGAACTTCCTTGATGAGTATGTAATTGGTCAGGAAGAGGCAAAAAAGGTTCTTGCTGTATCAGTTTACAACCATTACAAGAGAGTACTTGCTCCAAAGAGTGATGATAAGAGTGAAGTTGAGCTTCAGAAGTCCAATATCATCATGATAGGACCAACTGGTTCAGGTAAGACATATCTTGCTCAGACACTGGCTAAGATCATCAATGTTCCTTTCGCCATTGCAGATGCCACAACTCTTACAGAGGCAGGCTATGTAGGTGAAGACGTTGAGAACATTCTTTTGAAGCTTATTCAGAATGCTGACTATGATATTGAAAGAGCTCAGTACGGTATCGTATATATCGACGAGATCGACAAGATCACTAAAAAGAGTGAGAACGTATCCATCACCAGAGACGTATCAGGTGAAGGTGTTCAGCAGGCTCTTCTTAAGATCGTAGAGGGAACAGTTGCTTCAGTTCCACCTCAGGGCGGAAGAAAGCATCCTCATCAGGAGCTTATCCAGATCGACACCAGCAACATCCTGTTTATCTGTGGCGGAGCTTTTGATGGTCTTGATAAGATCGTAGAAGCAAGACTTGACCGCAACTCCATCGGTTTCAACGCAGAGATCGCAGACAAGTCAGAGCGTGAGATTGGAGAGGTCCTCAAAGAGGTTACACCTCAGGATCTTGTTAAGTTCGGACTTATCCCAGAGTTTGTAGGTCGTGTGCCTATCACAGTAACTCTTGAAGGCCTTTCAAAAGAGGCGCTGGTCCGCATCCTTACAGAGCCAAGAAATGCTCTTGTTAAGCAGTACCAGAAACTCTTTGATTTCGATGATGTTAAGCTTACATTTGAGGATGAGGCAGTAGACAAGATCGCAGCCATGGCTTACGAGAGAGAGACTGGAGCCAGAGGTCTTCGATCCATTATGGAGAAGGCTATGATGGATGTTATGTACGAGATCCCATCAGATGATTCCATCAACGAGTGTGTCATCACAGAGGCTTGCGTTGAGGGAACCAGCCAGCCACTTATTGTAAGAGGCAAAGAGCAAAAGAAGTTAAAACCAGCGAAGTAATATATAGGGCTGTGGATCATTCCACAGCCCTTTTAAATTTCTCAATTATGTAATAAGTGATAAATCAAAGACTAATTCATCTCCGCTTTTTCAATTGTAACGCCCACCTGGGACCACTCAAGTGGCTTTCACGGCATATCCTCGCAGATACTAGGTAATACATGGCTTTTATATTGATGCTTCCGGTCGTATCTGCTGCGGTATTCCATGGTCCACTTGACTGATCCCAGGTGGGCGTTTATTTGTGATTAAGCGGAGATGAATGAGGGGGATGATCCAGTTTAGTGGCTGCGACGGGGGAAGTTTGGGTTGCGTACAATTATTTTAACTGGCAGGCTTTTGGCCATATAAGGAGCTTTTTTGAAATGGGGTACCAAATGAAACAACAGTAAATACAGCATTTTGAAAAGAATATTGCAATAATTGCCTATATTATCAAAAATACAACTATCTCCTATCAATATACTGCAAAAACAATGGTACTCCATTTTGGAAAACAGCCTATTTTAGCACAAAAGCCGAAGCGGCAAGATAATTGTATGCAATGGAAATCCGCTAATAACAGGTATCACAGAATAATTTCAAGCAAATCAAGCAGCAATAATGAATAAGCAAATTGTAAATAACCGCACTTTATCCATAGCCCGCTTGATTACCAAAAAAGTCTGATCAAATGCATGTCAATAGCACCGTGGAATACCGCAGTTGGTGCAAGATACAAGAGATTTTTGAGACAGTAGTGATGCACCAACGAGGATATGCCGCGAAAGGCTATTGATATGTATTTGGTCAGACTTATAATTCAAAATGCGGATATGGATAATGCTATTTTTACTTTCCGATAGCTTTATTTGGTGTGTTGTAACCTTTAAGGGAAACAGCCCTGGCATATTCTCCAAAGGAACCTTTGTTGGTGAAGTACATTTCTTTTTCATCTGGTCCTGAAAGACTGATCTTTAAAACCTCTGCATCTATCTCATCAATAGTCATAGTCCACTGTTCATCGTGGCACTTGAATTCAAGAGATATTGAATTTGAAGGCTCTGCAGAATCTACCTTTGTCTTGCCATGAGACTTCTGAAGAATGTTATAGATAGCTGGCAGGTTATCCTGATGTACCTTCACTGTACCATCTGGTCCATTAGCTACGCAGATATCTGACTCGTTACAAAGTACAAAGACGTCAACCTTAAACTTTCTGATGCGGCCTGACTCAATAAGTAGTCCTGCGATGAGAACTGCAGACAGCACAAGCGCTGCGATCACTGCCCCAAAAATAATCCCCGTTTTCTTGTTGTTATCAAACTTTTTCATATACATTCCTCTCTGACTGACTAAGTTGTTATTTGTTACATAGAGCTGATCTATAGATCAGTTACTATCATTCTATCAGGCCTTATCAGTGGCTTCCCCATCACCACTGCCATTTGCCTCTGCAAGAAGCCCATCCATGAAATCATAGATATCATCTCTTCCCTCTTTAGAAAGAGCTGAGTATGGGAAGATCTTAACATCATCAGGAAGACCCAGAGTCTGGCGCAGCATGTTAAGGTGCTTCTCGTGCTGGCTCTTTTTTATCTTGTCAGATTTGGTGGCGATGATAACTGGCTGGAAGCCCTGATGCACGATCCACTGATACATCTGAACGTCATTGGCTGAGGGCTCATGGCGGATGTCGATAAGAAGGAATACTCTAAGGAGCTGCTTGGAGGTGTGAAGATATTTTTCAACCATCTTGCCCCACTGAGCCTTGACCTTCTCTGGAACTCTTGCGAAGCCGTAGCCTGGAAGGTCCACCAGATAGAATTCATTATTTATGTTGTAGTAGTTGATCGTCTGGGTCTTACCGGGCTCCTGAGAGGTGCGGGCGTAGTTCTTGCGGTTCATGATACCGTTTATCAGGGAACTTTTTCCCACGTTACTCTTTCCAGCAAAAGCAAACTCCGGATGTTCGTTTTCAGGGAGCGTACTTGTTATTCCACAAACTGTTTCAAGGTTTACATTCTTAATTACCATAGTTTTTTCTCCGTGTTAATGTTGCAATTAAGTATAACATAAAAGGTCTTAAAACGCGCCCTTGCCTGTAAATAATGTGTTATCATTATATTGATAACTTCTTATGGAGGGAACACAATATGGAAAAACTAAAAGCTCTTAAGTGGAATCACATAATTGAAGCCCTGATCATGATAGTCATAGGCTGCGTTCTTATTTTCTGGAGCAATGCAAGCCTTGTAATCATGGCGAGAGCCCTGGCAGTTTTACTGGTACTGGCAGGCGGCGTTATGATCATCAGTTATTTAGTGCACAAGGAGAGGACCATCGCTATGAGCGGCGGTTTTGCGCTGGGAGTTGTGGTTGCGGTCATTGGTGTATGGATATTCCTAAAACCCGACACCTTCACAGACCTTATCCCTAAGCTCTTTGGAGTGTTTATCCTTCTTAGCGGCCTTATGAATCTGTGGCAGACAATTTCTCTTGTCAGATATAAATACGGCTACTGGTGGGTTTCCCTTATCCTGGCACTTATCACGGTAGGGCTTGGAGCATTTCTTTTGTTCTATCCATCTGTGGTAAAAGAGCTGCTGGTTAAATTCATTGGTGGATTTCTTGCTTATGACGGCCTTTCCAATCTCTGGACCATATCAAGGCTTGGGAAGTTTGAAAGAGCTGTGAAAAGAGAAATGAAAGACGCTGAGGCAGTGGATACCACAGCAGAAATAGTGTCATCTGACAGCGCAGAAAAGTGAGAAATATAGTTGATATTCTGATAGAAAATTTGTGTTGACGACCAGAATACTTTAGTGCTACAATTTGCTAAACCAATGAGAAAGAGGAGTACTTCATTTATGAAGCTCACAGAGAGCGGCCGGTGGTGAGAGGCTGCAGTGGATGAGTGAAGGAATGGGCTTTTGAGGGCGAAGCAAAATGGCAATTGCCAGAGTAGTATTCGACGGGAACTCCCGTTACAGAGTAGAGGAAGTGGTAGCTTTCTCATGAGGGATCGGTTTTACCGATAAACAAGGTGGCACCGCAGGATGATAATACTCCTGTCCTTGTATGAAACTTCATACAGGGACAGGAGTTTTTTGTTACAAAAAAGCTGTTGATGCGCTTAAAAGTCCATGTCCCTAAACTACACTATTATGCGCCGAAAAGCGGCAAGGAGGACACAAATGGACGTACAGAGCACAGAAAGAAGAGAAGTAGTAGTTGAGGAGAAAAAGGGTCTTGCTAACACAAGAAACCTTATCCTTGTGGGAGTCATGATGGCAGTGGGCATCGTTCTTAGGATGTTTGCAGGAGTTATCGCACTTGGTAACATGCATCCCAATTTCCTTATCGCAACATACTGCCTGGCTATTCTTATCATCA
>CAMVJI010000197.1 GCA_947167765.1 uncultured Butyrivibrio sp.
TTATACTCCTCAAAATGTGACATATCCTAACCTCCTGACTAAAAAACTCCAAGATTTCAATATGTATATACGAATCAGCATCTCATCAGGGCAATGCCCACGAAGCCCATATATACAATTGTACCATTATTTAGACCAATCAAATCTGTTATTTTGTAACTCCAATGTTAGCCGACTTGCCCCTTGCATTTCCTTGCTGTTTAAACTATGCTAATATGTAGGTCACTTTATCACTTTAAAGCTATATATAGGTAGGAGGTTATATAATGAACGACAACAAAGAAAAGCAGATCATGTTGGGCAATAAGGCTGTTGCCCGTGGTCTTTATGAGGCCGGTGTCTGCTTTATTTCAAGCTATCCCGGAACCCCAAGTACTGAGGTCACTGAGGAAGCTGCTAAATATGATGAAATTTATTGTGAGTGGGCTCCAAATGAGAAGGTTGCCATGGAGGCCGCTTTTGGCGCCAGCCTCGCAGGACGCAGGAGCTTTTGTGCTCAGAAACACGTTGGACTTAACGTGGCTGCTGATCCCCTCTACACCATGAGCTACACCGGTGTAAATGCCGGAATGGTAATCGTTGTAGCCGACGATGCAGGCATGCACTCATCCCAGAACGAGCAGGATTCAAGACATCACGCCATTGCATCCAAGGTTCCCATGATTGAGCCTTCAGACTCTTCTGAGGCCCTTGAGTACACCAAGCTCGCTTACGAGATTTCTGAGAAGTTCGACACTCCTGTGCTTCTTAAGATGTGCACAAGAGTTGCTCACTCCCAGTCCCTGGTTACTGTGGGCGAGCGTCAGGTTCCTGATTTCCCTTATGAAAAAGATATCGCTAAATACGTTATGATGCCTGGCAACGCAAAAAAGCGTCACCCTATCGTTGAAGAGCGCACAAGAAAGCTTATCGAGTACGCAGAAAACTGCCCTCTTAACCGGGTTGAAATGGGCGGAACTGAAATAGGTATCATCACCTGCTCTACTTCATATCAGTATGTAAAAGAGGTATTTGGGGATTCCGTTTCAGTTCTTAAGCTTGGAATGACCAACCCTCTTCCAGAAAAGCTAATTAAGGACTTCGCTTCAAAGGTAGACAAGCTCTTTGTTGTTGAGGAACTTGATCCAATCATTGAGAATCACGTAAAGGCCCTTGGCCTTTCTGTCACAGGAAAAGAACTTCTTCCTGTATGCGATGAATTCTCACAAAATCTCATTGCAAAGGCCTTCGGAAAAGACACAGCTGACAGCTTTGCTCTTTCTGACAACATTCCAATGAGACCTCCTGTAATGTGTGCAGGCTGCCCTCACAGAGGACTCTTTTACACTCTTAAAAAGAATAACTGCACAGTCCTTGGAGACATCGGATGCTACACCCTTGGCGCTGTTCCTCCACTTGGAGCAATAGAGATGACTCTTTGCATGGGCGCATCTATCGGCGCTTTGCACGGTTTTAACAAGGTTCGTGGAAAAGAGTCTGAAGGAAAGACTGTAGCTGTTATCGGAGATTCAACCTTTATGCACTCCGGAATGACTGGCCTTGCTAACGTTGCCTACAACCAGAGTAATTCAACCATCATCATCGTAGATAACTCCATAACCGGTATGACAGGTCACCAGCAGAACCCTACCACAGGTTACAACATCAAGGGCGACCCTGCAGGCAAGATCGATCTTGAGGCCCTTTGCAAAGCTATGGGCTTTGAGAGAGTACGGGTTGTGGATCCATATAACTTAAAGCAGTGCGACGAAGTTCTTAAAGAAGAGCTGGCAGTCGCTGCTCCTTCAGTTATCATCTCAAGGCGTCCATGTGCACTTCTTAAGTATGTCAAGCACAATCCTCCGCTTACCGTTAACCACGATAAGTGCGTTGGCTGCAAATCCTGTATGAAGATTGGATGCCCTGCTATTTCCATGAAGAACGGCAAGGCAACCATCGACAACACACTTTGTGTCGGCTGCAACGTATGCAGCCAGCTGTGCCCTGTTGGAGCATTTGTGTAGAGCACTTGGTGAGGTAGTATCGAACCTAGTGCGAACCAGTCACGTGCACTTAACGAGGTATTTTCGAGTTTAGTGCAGCGGGACAAGAATAAGGAGAAGAAAAATGAATACCAAAAATATTATGATCGTGGGCGTTGGCGGACAGGGCTCACTTCTTGCAAGTAAACTCCTTGGACATCTCTTGATGAGCCAGGGCTATGACGTAAAGGTTTCAGAAGTACACGGAATGAGCCAGAGAGGTGGCTCAGTTGTCACATACGTAAGATACGGCGACAAGGTCTTTTCACCAGTCATCGACAAGGGGCAGGCAGATTACATCGTATCCTTTGAGCTGTTAGAGGCTGCAAGATGGCTTCCATTCCTTAAAAAGGATGGCCAAATCGTTACCAACACTCAGCAGATCGATCCAATGCCAGTTATCACAGGAGCCGCAGAGTACCCTGATAACCTTGTTGAAAAACTTAAAGCAACAGGTGCCAAGGTTGATGCCCTTGACTGCCTGTCACTGGCTGAGCAGGCAGGTAGCTCCAAGGCAGTAAACATCGTGCTCCTTGGAAGACTCTCCCACTACTTTGACCTTCCGGAAGAAGCCTGGATGAAGTCTCTTGAAGCAAATGTTCCTGCCAAGTTCCTTGATATGAACAAGAAGGCATTTGAGCTTGGCAAGAACAACTAAGCTATCAGCAAATTTATAAATATTTGGCGATGCCACCCAGAAAAAGGAGGAGAAAAACTATGGAGCAGTATTTTCAACCGGAAATTGAATGTGCCCCAGTGGAAAAAATTAAGGAGATTCAGTCTGAGAAGCTTGTTAAACAGGTAAAGCATGTCTGGGATAACGTACCTCACTACCGCAAAAAGATGGAGGAAAAGGGAATTACTCCCGATGACATCAAGTCTGTTGATGATCTTCACAAGCTCCCATTTTTATCCAAGGCTGACCTTAGGGAGACCTATCCAAAGGGACTTCTTGCTGTTCCTCAGGACCAGGTTGTAAGGATCCACTCCACTTCAGGAACTACAGGAAAAAGAGTCATCGCCTACTATACACAGCATGACATTGACCTCTGGGAGGACTGCTGCGCAAGAGCTATCGTGGCAGCCGGCGGAACCAAGGAAGATGTGTGTCAGGTATCTTATGGCTTTGGACTTTTCACAGGTGGCGCAGGCCTTAACGGCGGATCCCACAAGGTTGGCTGTATGACTGTTCCTATCAGCTCCGGTAACACAGACCGTCAGATCATGTTCATAAACGACCTTCAGGCTACAATCCTTTGCTGCACTCCAAGCTATGCTGCATACCTCGGAGAGCGCATGCAGGAAATGGGCTATGGTCCAGATGATATTCCTTTAAAGGCAGGCATCTTCGGAGCCGAAGCATGGAGCGAAGAAATGAGACACTCCATCGAAAAGACCATGGGCATCAAAGCCTTTGATATCTACGGACTTACAGAGCTGTCCGGTCCTGGCGTAGCCTTTGAGTGCTGCGAGCAAAAGGGCATGCACGTAAATGAAGATCACTTCATCGTTGAGATAATCGACCCTGAAACCGAGGAAGTCCTTCCTGAAGGAAGCCAAGGTGAGCTGGTATTTACAGCAGTTGATAAAGAAGCCTTCCCTATGATCAGATATCGCACAAGAGACATCTGCAAAGTCACAAGAGAAAAGTGCTCCTGCGGAAGAACTCTTATCAGAATGGCAAAACCCATGGGAAGATCCGACGACATGCTCATCATCCGCGGCGTAAACGTATTCCCAAGCGAGATAGAGACAGTTCTTTTGAACAACGGCTATGCAGCTAACTACCAGATAGTTGTTGACCGTGTAAACAACACTGATACCCTTGACGTTCAGGTTGAGATGACTCCAGAGATGTTCAACGATAACCTTGGTGAAGTTGAGGAAAGACAGAACAAGCTCTCAGCAGACCTTAAGTCAATGCTTGGCATCAAGGCCAAGGTATCTCTCCTTGCTCCTAAGTCCATCACCAGGTCTGAGGGCAAGGCTGTCAGAGTCATCGACAAGCGTAAGATCTGATATAATTATTATATCCACCAACAACATTATTCACAGGAGGGTAACCATGAGCGTACAGCAGATATCCGTCTTTTTGGAAAACAAACCCGGAACACTCAAGAAGATGACCGGGGTTCTTGCAGAACACAAAATAGATATGAGAGCTACATCCCTTGCAGAGACCAAGGACTTTGGAATCGCAAGACTTATCGTTGACGACGCCATAAGCGCAGTCAACACACTTAAAGAGCACGACTTTGTGGCAAGCCTTACACCTGTTCTCGCCATCGAGATTCCTGACGAAGCAGGCGGACTTGACAAGCTCCTTGAGATCTTTGCTGCTGCGGAAGTAAACATAGAATATATGTATGCCTTCCCAGGCGGAAAAGACACTGACAAGGCCGTAATGATCT
>CAMVJI010000198.1 GCA_947167765.1 uncultured Butyrivibrio sp.
CAGGTACAACACTTGAGACTCTTACAAATGAGTCCTTCGTAATAGATGCATTAAAGAAGCAGGGTCTTGATGCTGGTAAGCACATGATCGCTGTAACATCACAGACATCACCTCTTGCTAAGAGCGACAACTACCTTGAGGCTTTCTTTATGGATGACTATATTGGCGGACGTTACTCATCAACGTCAGGAGTTGGTGGAGCAGTTCTTTCACTTGCCTTTGGTCCTGAGATTTTTGCAAGATTCCTTGATGGTGCAGCTGCAGAAGATAAGCTTGCTACTGAAAAAGACCTCTTAAAGAACCCTGCAATGCTTGATGCCCTTATCGGTGTTTATGAGAGAAACGTTCTTGGATACGACAGCACAGCTGTACTTCCTTACTCTCAGGCTCTTAGCCGTTTCCCTGCTCACCTTCAGCAGCTTGATATGGAGTCAAATGGTAAGAGCGTAAACAGATTTGGTGAGCCAATCGACTATGTGACAGGACCTATCATCTTTGGCGAGCCTGGTACTAATGGACAGCACTCATTCTATCAGCTCCTTCACCAGGGAACAGACATCATTCCTCTTCAGTTCATCGGCTTTAAGAACAGCCAGCTCAGGAACGATGTAGATATCCAGGGCAGCACCAGCCAGCAGAAGCTCTGCGCTAACGTAGCTGCTCAGATCGTAGCTTTTGCCTGCGGTAAGGAAGATGACAACCTCAACAAGAATTTCGAGGGTGGACGTCCTTCAAGCATCATCATTGGTGATGAGCTTACACCTGAAGCACTTGGAGCGCTGCTTTCACACTTTGAGAACAAGGTAATGTTCCAGGGCTTTGCTTGGAATATCAACAGCTTTGACCAGGAAGGCGTTCAGCTTGGTAAGGTCCTTGCAAAGAAGGTACTTGCACACGAGACAGACGGAGCTCTTGCAGAATACGCAAAGCTTCTTAACATCTGATATTAGTAAAAAAGCTTTAAATGGGCGTTACACTTTAGGTGTAGCGCCTTTATCTTTTGTAAAATATAGATAAATTTTCTGAAAATATGATATACTTAGATAAGGTTTAGGGGGACATAATGCGATTCCGTACAAAACTCTTGATAACGTCATTGGCAATCGTAGTCATTCCGCTAATCTTATCCTTTGGTACATACCTGGCTTTAGGTCGCTATCTTGTCCACAAGCAGCAAGTGGGGCAATTCTCTACTGCGATTGATTATGGAATGGTGTCTGACCCCGGTGGAACCTTTGCAGAGATGACGGATGATCTGGTAAAAGAAATTGCCATCAATATGTTCATAGATCCGTATATCTTGGAGCGTGAGGAGTATTTGGAGGAGCTGGATTCACAGATTGCCGCCAGGTATTCATTTATCATTGTTAAAAAAGGAAATGATGTATATTACGTTGCCAACAGAGATAGAGCCAAGGCTGTTATCTCAGAACTTCCAGGGTATGGAAATGGCATCGAGGGTATTTACTATACACCATCAAGACATCTTGTAAGGCAGATAGATTTCACGTTTTCGGATGGGTCCAAGGGAAGCCTTTACTTTATTTCCAGCATCAGAACAGCACTTACCACATCGATCCTGATCTACATGGCAGTTGCCATTATCCTGATATTGGCGCTTACCAGCGTGCTTCTTACTATGTGGATCGGTCGAAGTTTCTTTAGACCAATAGACGAACTCAATGTTGCCATGCAGCATATCAAGGATGGCAATTTTGACTATATACTTCCGACAGACGTCAAGGAAAAGGGCGAGATTGGAGCCATGTACCGTAACTACGAGGACATGAGACTAAGGCTCAAGGAATCTGCCGAAGAAAAGATCGAGAGGGAAAAGCAGAACAAAGAGCTTATCAGTAATATTTCCCACGACCTGAAGACGCCTATCACTGCTATCAAGGGTTATTCACAGGGCCTTATCGAAGGCGTTGCAGATAATCCGGAAAAGCAGATGAAATACATCAAGATCATTAACTCTAAAGCTAATGATATGAACAACCTGATCAATGAGCTGACGCTTTATTCCAGCATTGATAACAACAGGATCCCATATAACTTTGTTAAGCTTAATGTTGCTGATTACTTTGGCGACTGCATAGAGGAGATAGGTGCAGATCTTGACAGCAGAGGCATCAAGCTCAACTATTCAAACCTCACATCGCCAGATACTCAGATAGTTGCAGACCCTGAGCAGATCAAGAGGGTTATCAACAACGTTGTGAGCAATAGCGTCAAGTATCTTGGAAGAGATGATGGCACAGGAGAGATAGATATCCGCATACTGGATGAAATTGATTCTGTAAGGGTAGAGCTTGAGGACAATGGACGAGGAATCGCCCAGAAGGATATTCCAAATATCTTTGACAGATTCTACAGAACAGACTCCTCCAGGAACTCTAAACAGGGCGGAAGCGGAATAGGTCTTTCCATTGTTAAAAAGATAATAGAAGATCATGGCGGATATATATGGGCTACCAGCCATGAAGGTGAAGGAACCTGCATGCACTTCGTGCTGAGGAAATTCATTGATTATGCAGACGGTTCAGACACAGTTACGGTAGAACATGAAACTTAATAGAAAGGCAGAGAGGGTGTATGAGCAGAATACTTATTGTTGAGGATGAAGAGGCGATTGCTGACCTTGAGAAGGATTATCTCGAACTTAGCGACTTTGAAGTAAAGATTGAGAATACAGGTGATGCAGGTCTTGCCACAGCGCTTGCTGAGGAATTCGATCTTATCATCTTGGATCTTATGCTTCCAGGAATGGACGGATTTGAAGTCTGCAAGCACATCAGGGAAAAGAAAGATGTGCCGATCCTTATGGTATCAGCTAAAAAGGATGATATTGACAAGATAAGAGGTCTTGGTCTTGGTGCTGATGACTACATCACTAAGCCATTTAGCCCATCTGAGCTTGTTGCAAGAGTTAAGGCTCACATGGCAAGATACTCAAGACTTGTTGGATCAGGTCACGAGAACAATGACTTTGTTGAGATCCGTGGTCTTAAGATCGACAAGACTGCAAGAAGAGTATATGTAGATGACCAGGAAAAGAGCTTCACAACCAAGGAGTTTGATCTTCTTACTTTTCTTGCTGAGAATCCAAACCACGTATTTACCAAGGAAGAGCTCTTTAGAAAAATCTGGAACATGGATTCAATCGGTGATATTGCAACTGTAACAGTTCATATCAAGAAGATCCGTGAAAAGATTGAATACGATACCTCTAATCCACAGTACATTGAGACAATCTGGGGTGTAGGATACAGATTTAAGGTTTGATATGCGTGACACTATAAGAGTTATCTATGAGGATCAGGAACTGCTGGTGTGCCACAAGGCAGCTGGAATGGCAACTGAAGGGGCAAGGGCAGGCAAACTTGACCTTATAAGCGGGGCAAGAAACTACCTTGCCCGCAAAAATACTGAAGATGGTAAAGGGCGGCAAAGAGATTTGCCGCCCTATGTTGCTACTATAAACAGGCTTGACCAGGCAGTGGAGGGGGTTATTGTTCTGGCCAAGACCAAGAAGGCAGCATCTGATCTGGCAAAACAGATAAAGGAAAAAAGCGCAACAAAATACTACTATGCACTCTGCATGGGACATTTTCCTGATAAGAAAGACAGGCTGTCAGATTACGTCATAAGGCGCGAGGATACTGGTCTTGCCCAGGTCATAGACGGCAGAGAAAAGGATACTTTTAAGGATGGCGTAGTTACTCTTTTATCTGGTGAAAAGGTTCGCCTAATTGGTGGGGATGTGAAAAAAGCAGAGCTTGAGTATGAGGTGATCTCTGAAAATGATAAAGCATCTTTACTACGAGTTCATTTATTAACAGGCCGTTTTCATCAGATAAGGGTTCAGCTGTCGCATATTGGTCACCCGATCCTTGGGGATATCAGGTACGGAACAAATGACAGCATAGAGCTTTCAAAAGAACTGGGGATAGAGAACGTTTGCCTTGCAGCCTATAAATACGGCATCAGACATCCAGAAACCAGAAAAAATGTGGAATTTGAGATTATACCAGACAATCCGGCAATAAGAGATATGTTGCCCTGACAGGGAGGCTTAATGCTTTCTAAATATCTAAAATATGGTTATCTGATCACAATATGTACCATACTCCCGCTTTTCATGGCACATGGATATTTTGAGCTTGGGGAGAGTAAGGCTATAGCTTACATAGTTATTAGCCTCATTTTTGCCCTTCTTTTTTTGCTTGTTCAAAATAGAAATTTCTTTAAGGAAGGGAAACTTTCGCCGCTTCTATCCTATGCTCTTTTGACATTTCTTTTTTCAAATGTAATAAGCTTCATCTATTCTGTAGATAAAAAAGTGAGTTTTCTTGGCCTGTCAGGCTGGCGCAATGGCCTTTTGACCACGCTTTTGTGCCTGTTTTTTTTCTATGTATTTTATGAAA
>CAMVJI010000199.1 GCA_947167765.1 uncultured Butyrivibrio sp.
CAGGTACAACACTTGAGACTCTTACAAATGAGTCCTTCGTAATAGATGCATTAAAAAAGCAGGGTCTTGATGCTGGAAAGCACATGATCGCAGTTACATCACAGACTTCACCTCTTGCTAAGAGCGACAACTACCTTGAGGCTTTCTTTATGGATGACTACATTGGTGGACGTTACTCATCAACATCTGGCGTTGGCGGAGCAGTTCTTTCACTTGCTTTTGGTCCTGAGATCTTCGCAAGATTCCTTGATGGCGCAGCTGCAGAGGATAAGCTTGCTACAGAAAAAGACCTCTTAAAGAACCCTGCAATGCTTGATGCCCTCATTGGTGTTTATGAGAGAAACGTTCTTGGATACGACAGCACAGCTGTACTTCCTTACTCTCAGGCTCTTAGCCGTTTCCCTGCTCACCTTCAGCAGCTTGATATGGAGTCAAATGGTAAGAGCGTAAACAGATTTGGTGAGCCAATCGACTATGTGACAGGACCTATCATCTTTGGCGAGCCTGGTACTAATGGACAGCACTCATTCTATCAGCTCCTTCACCAGGGAACAGACATCATTCCTCTTCAGTTCATCGGCTTTAAGAACAGCCAGCTCAGGAACGATGTAGATATCCAGGGCAGCACCAGCCAGCAGAAGCTCTGCGCTAACGTAGCTGCTCAGATCGTAGCTTTTGCCTGCGGTAAGGAAGATGACAACCTCAACAAGAATTTCGAGGGTGGACGTCCTTCAAGCATCATCATTGGTGATGAGCTTACACCTGAAGCACTTGGAGCGCTGCTTTCACACTTTGAGAACAAGGTAATGTTCCAGGGCTTTGCTTGGAATATCAACAGCTTTGACCAGGAAGGCGTTCAGCTTGGTAAGGTCCTTGCAAAGAAGGTACTTGCACACGAGACAGACGGAGCTCTTGCAGAATACGCAAAGCTTCTTAACATCTGATATTAGTAAAAAAGCTTTAAATGGGCGTTACACTTTAGGTGTAGCGCCTTTATCTTTTGTAAAATATAGATAAATTTTCTGAAAATATGATATACTTAGATAAGGTTTAGGGGGACATAATGCGATTCCGTACAAAACTCTTGATAACGTCATTGGCAATCGTAGTCATTCCGCTAATCTTATCCTTTGGTACATACCTGGCTTTAGGTCGCTATCTTGTCCACAAGCAGCAAGTGGGGCAATTCTCTACTGCGATTGATTATGGAATGGTGTCTGACCCCGGTGGAACCTTTGCAGAGATGACGGATGATCTGGTAAAAGAAATTGCCATCAATATGTTCATAGATCCGTATATCTTGGAGCGTGAGGAGTATTTGGAGGAGCTGGATTCACAGATTGCCGCCAGGTATTCATTTATCATTGTTAAAAAAGGAAATGATGTATATTACGTTGCCAACAGAGATAGAGCCAAGGCTGTTATCTCAGAACTTCCAGGGTATGGAAATGGCATCGAGGGTATTTACTATACACCATCAAGACATCTTGTAAGGCAGATAGATTTCACGTTTTCGGATGGGTCCAAGGGAAGCCTTTACTTTATTTCCAGCATCAGAACAGCACTTACCACATCGATCCTGATCTACATGGCAGTTGCCATTATCCTGATATTGGCGCTTACCAGCGTGCTTCTTACTATGTGGATCGGTCGAAGTTTCTTTAGACCAATAGACGAACTCAATGTTGCCATGCAGCATATCAAGGATGGCAATTTTGACTATATACTTCCGACAGACGTCAAGGAAAAGGGCGAGATTGGAGCCATGTACCGTAACTACGAGGACATGAGACTAAGGCTCAAGGAATCTGCCGAAGAAAAGATCGAGAGGGAAAAGCAGAACAAAGAGCTTATCAGTAATATTTCCCACGACCTGAAGACGCCTATCACTGCTATCAAGGGTTATTCACAGGGCCTTATCGAAGGCGTTGCAGATAATCCGGAAAAGCAGATGAAATACATCAAGATCATTAACTCTAAAGCTAATGATATGAACAACCTGATCAATGAGCTGACGCTTTATTCCAGCATTGATAACAACAGGATCCCATATAACTTTGTTAAGCTTAATGTTGCTGATTACTTTGGCGACTGCATAGAGGAGATAGGTGCAGATCTTGACAGCAGAGGCATCAAGCTCAACTATTCAAACCTCACATCGCCAGATACTCAGATAGTTGCAGACCCTGAGCAGATCAAGAGGGTTATCAACAACGTTGTGAGCAATAGCGTCAAGTATCTTGGAAGAGATGATGGCACAGGAGAGATAGATATCCGCATACTGGATGAAATTGATTCTGTAAGGGTAGAGCTTGAGGACAATGGACGAGGAATCGCCCAGAAGGATATTCCAAATATCTTTGACAGATTCTACAGAACAGACTCCTCCAGGAACTCTAAACAGGGCGGAAGCGGAATAGGTCTTTCCATTGTTAAAAAGATAATAGAAGATCATGGCGGATATATATGGGCTACCAGCCATGAAGGTGAAGGAACCTGCATGCACTTCGTGCTGAGGAAATTCATTGATTATGCAGACGGTTCAGACACAGTTACGGTAGAACATGAAACTTAATAGAAAGGCAGAGAGGGTGTATGAGCAGAATACTTATTGTTGAGGATGAAGAGGCGATTGCTGACCTTGAGAAGGATTATCTCGAACTTAGCGACTTTGAAGTAAAGATTGAGAATACAGGTGATGCAGGTCTTGCCACAGCGCTTGCTGAGGAATTCGATCTTATCATCTTGGATCTTATGCTTCCAGGAATGGACGGATTTGAAGTCTGCAAGCACATCAGGGAAAAGAAAGATGTGCCGATCCTTATGGTATCAGCTAAAAAGGATGATATTGACAAGATAAGAGGTCTTGGTCTTGGTGCTGATGACTACATCACTAAGCCATTTAGCCCATCTGAGCTTGTTGCAAGAGTTAAGGCTCACATGGCAAGATACTCAAGACTTGTTGGATCAGGTCACGAGAACAATGACTTTGTTGAGATCCGTGGTCTTAAGATCGACAAGACTGCAAGAAGAGTATATGTAGATGACCAGGAAAAGAGCTTCACAACCAAGGAGTTTGATCTTCTTACTTTCCTTGCTGAGAATCCAAACCACGTATTTACCAAGGAAGAGCTCTTTAGAAAGATCTGGAACATGGATTCCATCGGTGATATCGCAACTGTAACAGTTCATATCAAGAAGATCCGTGAGAAGATTGAATATGATACCTCTAATCCACAGTACATTGAGACAATCTGGGGCGTAGGTTACAGATTTAAGGTTTGATATGCGTGACACTATAAGAGTTATTTATGAGGATCAGGAACTGCTGGTGTGCCACAAGGCTGCTGGAATGGCAACTGAAGGGGCAAGGGCAGGCAGACTTGACCTTATAAGCGGAGCAAGAAACTATCTTGCCCGCAAAAATACTGAAGATCGTAAAGGGCGGCAAAGAAATTTGCCGCCCTATGTTGCTACTATAAACAGGCTTGACCAGGCAGTTGAGGGCGTTATAGTTTTAGCCAAGACTAAGAAGGCGGCATCTGATCTGGCAAAACAGATAAAGGAAAAAACAATAGCTAAATACTACTATGCCCTGTGTATGGGACATTTTCCTGATAAGAAAGGCAGGCTGTCAGATTATGTCATAAGGCGCGAAGATACTGGTCTTGCCATGGTCATAGACGGCAGTGAAAAGGATACTTTTAAGGATGGCGTAGTTACTCTTTTCTCTGGTGAAAAGGTTCGCTTAATTGGCGGGGACGTGAAAAAAGCAGAGCTTGAGTATGAGGTGATATCTGAAAATGATAATGCATCTTTACTTCGAGTTCATTTATTAACAGGCCGCTTTCATCAGATAAGGGTTCAGCTGTCGCATATAGGTCACCCGATCCTTGGGGATAGCAAATACGGAACAGATGAAAGCACCAGGCATTCAAAAGAATTGGGGATAGAGAACGTTTGCCTTGCAGCCTATAAATACGGCATCAGACATCCAGGGACCAGAAAAAATGTGGAATTTGAGATCATACCAGACAATCCGGCAATAAGAGATATGTTGCCCTGACAGGGAGACTTAATGCTTTCTAAATACCTAAAATATGGTTATCTGATCACAATATGTACCATACTCCCGCTTTACATGGCGCATGGATATTTTGAACTTGGGGAGAGTAAGGCTATAGCTTATTTAGTTATGAGCCTTATTTTTGCCCTTCTTTTTTTGCTTGTCCAAAACAGAAATTTCTTTAAAGCGGAGAAACTTTCGCCGCTTTTATCTTATGCTCTTTTGACATTTCTTTTTTCAAATGTAGTTAGCTTTATCTATTCTGTAGATAAAAAAGTAAGTTTTCTTGGCTTGTCAGGCTGGCGAAATGGCCTTTTGACCACGCTTTTGTGCCTGTTTTTTTTCTATGTATTTTATGAAA
>CAMVJI010000200.1 GCA_947167765.1 uncultured Butyrivibrio sp.
TCTATTCCATTGGCAACAAAGAGCTATATGGTGTTTATCTGTGGAGATATCGCTGTTTTTATATTGCCTTATTATCTGCAGCTGTTATTTTCATAGCCATAAACCTGTATGTAAGAGGTGACATTGAAAATCGATTCAAAATACTGAACATATCAAATCCTGTATTTGCAGCCTTTACTTTCGGATGGTCTTTGGCTGTCACTTATTCTGACGCCGCTATTACAGGTGTGGTGGATCAGACCCTTTTCATGACATTCTCCCTGATGGTACCACTTAGTATTTTTCTTCTTCCCTACGTTTATGCGGTCATTGTTTCCATCGCTGATATTTTGCTACTTTCTATCACGGTCTACTATACTCAGATCACTATGGGCCTCATCAACCTGATCGTTTTCTTTATTTTCCAGTTATTTCTTGGTATCAGTTTCTTTAAACTCAGGATCAAGCTCAGTGAAAGACTTGTGGAAGAACAGGAAAATGCAAACTTTGACAGCATGACAGGTCTCATGAACCGCCGCAGTTATCTTCAGTGGATGGAATCATTTGGAGAAACTGACCTCTCGAAGGACCTGACCTATATCTCCATCGACATTAACGGATTAAAAGAGATCAATGACAGTATGGGGCACCATGCTGGAGACATCCTGATCAAAGGGGCGGGGCAGTGTATCAGTCAGTGCTTTGCAGATATTGGCTTGGTGTATAGGATAGGTGGCGATGAGTTCGTAGTTATCCTTACGGCGGAAAAGGAATATGTTGATGCTAAGCTTTCTGATTTCGAAAACGCCATGAAGAAATGGTCTGATGAAAAGAAAATTCAGCTGGAAGCGTCTTATGGTGCTGCCAGGCATGAAGAAGCTATAGAGAGTGGTATCACGGAACTTGCCAAGTTGGCAGACAGGAAAATGTATGCTGCCAAGGAACAATTCTACCTGACCACCGGTAAAGATCGCAGAATAACAGCTGCCCAGTTCTCTTTCTGAGTTTTGCTCAGACAAAAGAAAGCACTTTTTGTCGGGAACAGTATATACAAGACCTCTATACTTTAGTTACAATCAAGTTGGAGGTTACAAATGAACTGGACCAAGATCATTGAAGATGCCATTAACTTCATCGAGGAAAACATCACTGAAGATCTGACGGTAAGCATGATTGCCAGGGAAGTAAATACATCCGCATATTATTTCCAAAAAGGCTTTTCCATGCTGTGCGGATACACTGTCGGAGAATATGTCAGGATGAGGAGGCTGTCCCTTGCTGGAGAAGAGCTTGTTTCATCAGACATCAAGGTGATAGACCTTGCAGTTAAGTATGGCTATGACTCTGCAGACAGCTTCACTAAGGCATTTTCAAGATTTCATGGAAGTACTCCAACTGATGTAAGACTTGGTGGTGCAAGTATAAAGTCTTTTGCACCACTGCACATTAAACTGACATTAGATGGAGGAAAAACTATGGAGTACAGGATTGAAAAGAAATCAGCTTTTAAGGTAATGGGAGTATCTAAGCTTATTGGCTATGGAGATGGCTACACCACAATCCCTAAGTTCTGGGATGAGGTATTTGCAAAGCCTGATAATAAGATCATGGGTATGTACGGCGTATGTCTTGATGATGAAGTTCCGGGCGATGAGTTCCGCTACATGATCGCTGATGAGTATAGTGAAGATGTGGCAGCTGCTGAAGGTTTTGAGGTAAAAGAAATCCCGGAGTACACATGGGCAGTATTCCCCTGCCGCGGTGCAATGCCACAGGCTCTTCAGAGTGTAAACTCGCAGGTGTTCAACGAGTGGCTTCCTGCTAGCAGCTACGAGATCGCCGCAGGCTTTAATATTGAATTCTACACCGACGAAAAGAAATATCCACTTGGATCACAGGATCACGAGTATTACTCAGAGATATGGGTTCCTGTTAAAGCTTAAAAATAATAAAAGAAAACAGCGGAAAATACGTTCTTGTATTTACCGCTGTAAATGTAGTATTTCTTGTAGTTCTGGTTCTGACATACATTGTTTTTGAAAAATTAAATTCTGAAATATTAACCCGCTATTATTTCAGGTCACTGGAAAACTCCAAAAGACTTGTGATGTATACCAAATCTGCAAGACTTGCTTCCGATAGTCTGCAGGCGCTGTCTTTTCGGCTTATAAATGTCACATAGCCATCAAAATCATCTGTGGTTAAAAGACACACTACCATGCTTCTGAAGGCCTTTTCATCCATAAAGCTGTAAATATCAGCTTTTTTCTCCTTGTCAATTTCGTGGATGTTGACCACAGCCATCCTGTTAGCATCAAAAAAAGCTGTTATGTTTTCTGAGGCCAGTATTGGAAGTTGCGTTTCTGATGGATTAATTATGACCTTATCTTTCTCAACATTTTTCTCAATACCTGCCACACTTTTATAGTCGGCCTTTTTGATCACATAGATGTAATCGATGTCATATGTTTTTGACACCCTCTCAATTATCTCACGTATTGTATGACTCTTCCCTGTAAGATAGTCCCTCATAAGGTCTCTTATCATGCTGACCTTGGATGAGTTCATGGAAAGATGCTCAACCGGAGTTACCATCTTTCCATTAAGTCCGATTATTCCATGAACTTGGGGCTGATAAATTATATATCTGTTTCTGCCTTTGATCTTGGCAGTGTACAGCATATGATCAGCCAACATAAAGAGGGAATCGTAGTCCCTGGCATTATCCGGGAAAAGAGCTCCTCCAAGGGATACGGTAATATCAAGCTTATCACCGTAGTTATGATACTTATCTCTTACCGTGTCCTTGATCTTTCCTAAAATCTCTCTGAGCTTAGCCTCTGTATTTATCTTCTCAAGAACCAGCATAAATTCATCTCCGCCGATCCTTCCCACTACTCCGTTTTCACCTACACAGTCCTGCAAAATATGGGCCACGTCAATGATAACCTCATCTCCGCGCATATGTCCAAAGGTATCATTGACTGTTTTAAAATGATCTATGTCCATGAGAAATGTATAAAAAGACCCCGACTCCGGATCCTCTATCAGCTCGTGCAGATAATCGATCACAGCCTGCTTGCTCAAAAGCCCTGTCATCTTGTCATAGGTTCCGCTTATGTTTTCTGACTTCATGATCTGAATGTCAGTCATATCAAGAGTTATAGGGCCATCAAAGGCAAGGGATTTCTCTATGTTGGATGCCATCCAGTTCAGCTTGCCTATGTAAGTCCTGACTCTGAAACATGTAAAGCCTGTGCTCCCGGGATTTACTGCAAAAATCGCATTCCGAAGCTGCATCACATCCTGAGGAGGTATTATTTGATCCAGGTTAAAGATCTGGTCCGTACCAATATACTGTAAAAATACATCATTGCACTTAAGTACATTCAGATCTTTATCAATGGATATGTAGAATTTTTTGAATTGCTTCATACGTTCTACCTCTTTTTTTCAAATCTTGATCCTGCAACCTGCCCATTGACATTATATCTGGCAAACTGATTGGAGTAAAAGCCCTGGAAATTCTTTTCCGTCACATCGACACGTCCCTCTGCCACATCACTGTGCCTTCCGGAATAGTCATCATCATAGCATTAGTCCTCCTATCAGAGCTGTATTGCTGTCTTAAGTGCTATCTCCATCATATCAGTAAAGCCTGTCTCTCTCTCTTTTGCAGAAAGATCCTGATCCTTAAACAGATGATCTGAACATGTAAGGATTGTGAGAGCATTCTTTTTAGCCTCTGCTGCGTTCATGTAAAGAGCAGGTGTCTCCATCTCTACTGCGAGAGCGCCATAGTTTCTGTAAAGCTCACTCTCATTGCATTTCTTATAGAAAGCATCTGATGAAAGTACGTCTCCAACATGGTATGTAACGCCTTTTTCTTTTGCGATGGCTACTGCCTTCTCCAAAATCTCAAAGCTTGCTGTAGGAGCAAAAGTTCCTGGAAGTCCGTACTGGAATCCATAGTTAGAATCTGTATGTGCGCCCTGGGCAAAGATAATGTCCATTACATTGACATCGTCCTGAAGTCCTCCTGCGCTTCCAACTCTGATGATATTATCAACATCATAGAAATTGAACAGCTCATAGGTGTAAATGCCAATTGATGGAATTCCCATTCCATGTCCCATTACAGAAACTTCTTTTCCCTCGTATTTACCGGTAAAGCCCAGCATTCCTCTAACTTCATTTACACACTTTACGTCTGTAAGGAAATTTTCTGCTATAAATTTTGCCCTTAGTGGATCTCCAGGCATAAGGACTGTTTTTGCGAAATCACCTTTTTCTGCACTGTTATGTGGTGTTGCCATAGTCTGTCTCCCTTCTTATTTTAGTTGGCATTTGGGAAATTGATAAATCCCTGCATCCAAATGTTACCTTTAAATCTCCTGCCCACTGCAGGTTCTCCTAAAAGATC
>CAMVJI010000201.1 GCA_947167765.1 uncultured Butyrivibrio sp.
TCGCCGCACATCTTGAGACAAATGGAAAAAACCAGATTCTCATAGGAAGTCATCAGCTGTATTAACTTTTCATTTGAATCTTTGTTCCCCACTTTTTCCCTCAACGCGTTTTGGATAGTCTATTTTTCGTCCTTCATATAATATAACGATTCACCAAATAGAAAGTCTTCACTTTTTTAAAAACTTAGAAAATTTTATGGCAAAAAATCGATGGAATACTGTAAAATACTGCATGTAAAGAGTTATAATAAAAATGATAAAAATCATAACGGAGATATTTATATATGAAAAAAAGTAAACTGATCGTTTCAAAAATAGTGACTGCAGCAATAATTGGAGCCATGGTTTTTTGCTTACCAGCAAAGGCCAGTGTTGCATATGCTGAGAATGATGATAAAGCAAAGACTGAAGCTGCAGCAGATGCAGAGAAGTCTGAAACTGAAAAGACTGAAGAAAAGACAGAAGAAGAAAAGACAGAAGAAAAGACTGATGAGGAAAACGCAGAGCCTTTAGACGAGCAGCTCTCCGATTACGACAGAGCCATAAAAGAGGCAGCAGACGCCCGTCATGCTCTTCAGAAAGATCCAAATCATGTTCATCATTTCAGATGGATCGCAAAAATGAATGAGAGTGAGTCCGCTGAAGGCACTATAAACTACATGTGTGATGAGTGCGACAAGGTTTGGTATTTCAGGCCCTATCCAGCTTACTACTGCTTCCAGGGTGACATTGCAAGGCAGATAGAGGTTGCACCTAAGGATTTCACTGTAAAGGTTAAGACATCTCTTTTCATAAGCTTCAACAAACAGGTTATGGAGGCCCTTGAAAAGAGGCCCGACGTTTCACTTTCTGTGAGCTTTCTTAGAAAACAGTATGTTGGCGATCGTTTAAGCTTTACAATTCCTGCAGGGGAAGATACCATGTCCCTTCTTGATGAGAATGGATACGCAGGATTTATCTTCCTTGGAAACAAGTATGGAATGACACTGGAAGTTAAGCACGAGCTGGACGAGGAAGAGGCTGAGGCAGAAGAGACACAAGCTGAGGCAGGCACTTCTGAGACAAAGGAAGAAACAGACAGCGAGAATACAGACAAGCAGTGATGTTTATCTGATCAAAATATGAATAGAAGGCCTGGCATCTTAGTAAATGAGGTGCCAGGTTTTTTGCGCCTTTTGGGATATTTGTCTTTGGCCTTTGGGAAAAATTAACAAAGAAAAATGCATAAAAGATGAATATTTATAAAAAATAATGCTTGTCTTCATGACTTCACTGTGGTAAACTCTTTCCAGTGCACACAAATGTCCGCCTGAGAAAAACACTATATTGACGGAGACAGACAATTGTATGCCAGAGAAAAACAGAAAGGTGCTTCTTAAGGTGCAGCAGGATACAGGATACTACGTAATAAGAAAGCAGGCAGTTCCAGATGTACTTCTCAAGGTGGTGGAAGCCAAGAAACTCCTTGAGTCTGGCAAGGTAAAAACTGTCAATGAGGCAGCAGCAAGCCTTGGGATCAGCCGCAGCTCTTTTTACAAATATAAGGAAGACATATATGAATTCCACGACAGCCTTCAGGGCACAACACTTACGTTGACCTTCCAGATGAACGACGAAGTGGGACTTTTATCCTACGTTCTCAATCTCATAGCAGATTTCGGAGCTAACATTCTTACGATACATCAGTCCATTCCTCTTAATGGCGTGGCATCTATTTCAATCACAATCCAGGTTTTGGAAACTACCAAGGATATCATGGAGATGATATCCATTATGGAAAAAACAGAAGGTGTGCACAAGGTCCACATCACAGGACGAAGTGCCACATTGACATAAAAGGAGGCAGCAAGATGGCAAAAGTAGCAGTACTGGGATATGGCACAGTTGGAAGTGGTGTTGTTGAGGTTTTAGACACCAATTCTGTAGAAGTAGCAGGAAGTGCCGGAGAGAAGATTGAAGTTAAGTACATTTTGGACCTGCGGGATTTCCCTGGAGACAAGCACGAGACACAGGTTGTCCATGACATCAACATTATCCTGGACGACCCTGAGATAGAAGTTATCTGCGAGACAATGGGCGGAATTGAGCCTGCTTTTTCTTTTGAAAAGAGTGCTCTTGAGAGAGGCAAAAGCGTTTGCACCTCCAACAAAGAGCTGGTGGCTGTTCACGGACCAGAGCTTGTGGAGCTTGCAAAAAAGAACGGAGCCAGCTATCTGTTTGAAGCAAGTGTTGGCGGCGGAATCCCGCTTCTTAGAACCATCAACGACTCTCTTAAACATGAAAAGATCGATTCTATCACAGGAATCTTAAACGGAACAACCAACTACATCCTTACCAAGATGGACAAGGAAGGAATTGGCTTTGCCACAATTCTTAAGGCTGCCCAGGACAAGGGGTATGCTGAAAAGAATCCTGAAGCTGATGTAGAGGGCTACGATGCCTGCAGAAAGATTGCAATCCTCTCAAGCCTTATGAGCGGACAGCATGTAAACTACGAAGATATCTACACCGAGGGTATCAGCAAGATCAGCATTGAGGATTTTGACTACGCAAGAAATCTTGGAATGGCGATCAAGCTCCTTGGAATGTGCAAGAAAAATGAGAATGGCTTCTTTACTATCGTTGCACCATTCCTTATTCCATATGAGAATCCTCTTGCAAATGTAAATGGTGTATTCAATGCCATCAACGTACATGGAAATATGCTTGGCGACGTTATGTTCTACGGAAAGGGCGCAGGTAAGAACGCCACAGCCAGCGCTGTAGTTGCAGACGTCATCGACATAGTCAAGCACAAGGGCAAGCACATAGAAGTCAACATGAAGCCTGAGAAGGCAGTTCTTTCTTCCAAGGACAACGCAGTTCGCATGTTCTTTGTAAGAGTTCCTGCTGAATTAAAATCCCAGGCCATGAACATCTTTGGCGAGAATATTGAGGAAGTTACTGGAACTAACGTACACGGCGAGTTTGCCTTTATCACACCTAATATTTCCGAAAAAGATTTTGAAGAGAAGCTGTGGAAACTGGACAGCGTCAAGGGATATATCAGATTATATTAAGAAAAAGTAAAGAAGGAAGAATGTAGAACAATGAAGAAGGTAGTTAAGTTTGGTGGAAGTTCACTGGCAAGTTCAGAGCAGTTCAAGAAGGTAGCAGATATCATCAAGTCAGATCCTGACCGCGTTTACGTGGTTCCATCTGCTCCTGGAAAAAGAAATTCCAAGGACACCAAGGTCACAGATATGCTCTATAAGACCTACGCCCTTGCAGAGGCTGGTAAGGATTTTAAGAAGGAGCTTGATGCCATCAAGGCAAGATATGATGAGATCATCAAGGGACTTAAGCTTAAGCTTGATCTTTCAGGCGAGTTTAAGACTATTGAAAAGAACTTTAAAGACAAGGCTGGCAGTGACTACGCAGCCAGTAGAGGTGAGTATCTTAATGGAATCATCATGGCAGCCTATCTTGGATATGAGTTTATCGACTCAGCAACAGTAGTTGCATTTGATAAGAACGGCGACTTTGACAGCGAAAAGACCAACAAGCTTATGGGCAAGAAACTTGAGAAAACACCTAAGGCTGTTATCCCTGGTTTCTACGGAGCATATGCAGACGGAAAAATAAAGACCTTCTCAAGAGGCGGCTCAGATATTACAGGCTCAATTGTTTCAAGAGCCATCAAGGCTGATGTATACGAGAACTGGACAGATGTTTCAGGCTTCCTTGTTGCAGATCCAAGAATAATCGACAAGCCACCATACATTGAGACTATCACATACACAGAGCTCCGAGAGCTTGCTTACATGGGAGCTTCAGTCCTTCATGAGGACGCTATCTTCCCTGTAAGAAAAGAGGGTATTCCTATCAACATCAGAAATACCAATAAGCCAGAAGATCCAGGTACATGGATCGTTGAGTCAACAGCTAAAAAGTCCAAGTACGTTATCACAGGTATTGCTGGTAAGAAGGGCTTTTGCTGCGTGAATGTCCTTAAGGATCAGATGAACTCAGAGGTTGGATTTGTAAGAAAAGTCCTTCAGGCCTTTGAAGATCAGAACATCTCCATCGAGCATGTTCCTTCAGGAATAGACACCATGACAGTATTTGTCCAGCAGGACGAATTCATAGAAAAAGAGCAGTCAGTAGTATCAGAGATCCATAGACTTGCTCACCCTGACATGCTTGAGATTGAGTCAGACCTTGCCCTTATCGCAGTCGTTGGACGTGGCATGAAGTCCACAAGAGGAACTGCCGGCAGGATCTTCTCAGCTCTGGCCCACGCTTCTGTCAATGTCCGCATGATCGACCAGGGCTCATCCGAGCTTAACATCATCATCGGTGTCGAGACCAGAGACTTTGAAAA
>CAMVJI010000202.1 GCA_947167765.1 uncultured Butyrivibrio sp.
GCAGGGATGTCATAAAGCACAACCTTGGCACTTATTGACTGTGTATCATCTACAACAGGCACTTTAAAGTGGAGTCCTGGCTCCTTCTCTATGGCAATAATCTTGCCAAATCTTCTCACTGTTACGTATTCATTCTGATGAACCACATAAAACCCTGAGCTTAAAACCATAATAGCTATAATAATCAGGGCAATTATAAATGCTTTAAGGAAACTTCCCTTTTTCTGCTGTTCCATAAGCTCCTCCCTTAGTTATTAAAGTCTTCCAGCGGCAAAAGCTGCTGGGTATTTCCATCAGTTACTATCACCTTAAGCTCTGGAAGTATATCTTCCATGGTCTCATAGAACAATCTCTTTTTGGTGATATAAGGTTGGAGCTTGTACTGTTCGTACATCTCATTAAATCTGGCTACCTGTCCCTGGGCTTCAGCTATCCTTGCTTCCTTACTCGCCTCTGCATCCTGGACAATCTTATCTGCGCCTGCCTCAGCTTTTGGAAGTTCTTCGCTCTGGTACTTTTTGGCGTTGTTAACTGCAGTTTCTTTTCCCTGCTTGGCAGTCTCAACAGACTTAAATGCCTGTACGATCTCTGCTGTAGGCGGCTCAGCATCCTGAACAGAAATGTTGACTACTGTAAGACCTATGTTCTTGTCAGTAAGCTCCTTTTGTAGTTTTTCTTTTACTTCTGACTGGATCTGTCCTTTAGCTGTTGTGATGACATCGTCTACAGGGTAGTTGACCACTGTATTTCTGATGCTGGCAAGAGCCATATTCTTCATGATAAGATCAGGGTTCTCTGAATTGTAGTATGCAGCAACAGGATCACTTACCTTGTACTCCAGATAGAAGTCGATATCTACAAAGTTAAAGTCTGAGGTTATCATGATGCCTTCATCTTCAACGGTTATATTCTGTCCATTTTCGATGGTATAGCCGATTCCAATACCGTGGGTTGTCATATCAACCTTGTGTACACTCTGAACGAATGGAACCTTAAAATAAAGACCTGCAGTATCAACTCTAAGGACCTTACCAAACATTGTAAGAATAGCCTGTTCCTGCTCCTTGACCTGATAGTAGCAGTTATTGACAAACACTAGAGCAAAGATAACAACAAAAGCGATGATAATCGCCTTCTTGCCCTTTTTCAGAGGGTTCTCCCCCTGGGTAAAAACCTTTTGCTTTTTCATAAAAGCTCCCATACACACTTCCTCCTAAAAAAATTATGCCGGCACATATAGTCACCGGCAAAGCTGTTACGCCCTTTTATCTGTTAAATATCCTTGCTATGGCATAAACCACAGAATATATATTATCGTAAAACTCAAACAGCACGTGGGCAGTAAGTGAGATATAAATGTTCCTTGTTGCCACATATGCTATAGTAACTGGAAGAGCCATGAGCATCCACTCTGCTATTCCAAGAAGTCCATGAGCCCTTGAAAGAGCGCATAGAAGAAGGCTCAGCAAAGTGAAGGCAATAACCTTCTTTTTACTTCCAAACTTAATGAGGGCCTTTCTGTAAAAGAGTTCTTCTGCAACGGGCTTTATCACTATCATCATCAGTGCGTAGATAATAGTCGGGAATAATTCATTGTGATAGATGATCTGAACTGTGCCATCCCTAACCCCAATGAACATATAGGGGATGACCTGTATCTTTATATAATTTGCTATGTACAGTCCAGCGAAGGTCAGTGCCACCGGAATCCAAAAGGTCACTATGCGCCCAAAGTTCTTTTTCAGCTTTCGAAATGAGAACTGCTTGTAAAAATAATAAAAGTAGTACAAGATTCCCAGATAAAAAACAAAGAAAAGATACAGGGTATATTTAGGCCAGTGGATTGTCGTTATAATGAACAAAAGCTCCCATAATAATGGTATATATAAACGATTCAAGGCCGTATGTCTCCTTATAAATGCTTATAGAATCTCATTTATTATATATTCGCTAACTATTTCGGTCAATCCGAATTTTCTGAAAGCTCTTCCCACTCATCGTAGAGGCTTGATAGTTTATCCTGAATATCTGTCTGCTCATCAGAAAGTGCTCTAAGCTTTGCAAGGTCTGTTCCAATGGCAGGATCAGAGAGAGCGTCTGTTATCTCCTGATCTCTCTTTTCAAGCTTTGCAATTGTCTCCTCGCACTTTTTAAGGGCTGCTTCAAGCTTTCTTTTCTGAGCCTGTGCTTCCTTCTGAGCCTTCCAGTCCCCTGCTCCTTTAGCAGTCTTTACTGGCTGCAAGCCTTCATCACTTTGGGCCTTTGTCTCCTCATACTTATAACTGCCACTTCCAAGTAGAGCCTTATCTGTACTGCTTTCAGCTCCATCGCCAAAAAGACGCTTTGTCCTGTCCTCTACATGTTCAAGATAGTAGTCGTAGTTACCGATGTACTCCACCATCTGTCCCCTTGTAAGATCAAGGATCCTGCTTGCAGTCTTATTTATAAAGTATCTGTCATGGCTTACATAAAGGACAGTTCCTTCATAGCCAGAAATTGCCGACTCAAGGATCTCCTTACTGGTTATATCAAGGTGGTTAGTAGGCTCATCAAGGATAAGGAAATTAGCATCAGAAAGCATGAGCTTTGCAAGGGATACTCTTCCCTTCTCTCCTCCAGAAAGATCTCCAATCCTCTTAAATACGTCATCTCCAGTAAAAAGAAATGCCGCAAGAGTATTCCTTATCTCAGTATTATTAAGAGTTGGATAGGCGTCAGATATCTCTTCAAAAAGAGTCTTCTCATCATGGAGAACATGGTGCTCCTGGTCATAGTAGCCAATGTGTACCTTAACGCCCAAAGTCACCTTGCCTTCATCCATCTTTTCTATGCCATTTATTATCTTAAGGATAGTGGTCTTTCCGGTTCCATTGTCACCGATGATGGCCACATGTTCACCCTTTTTGATATCAAACCCGATTCCGGAAAAGAGCTTTTCGTCACCAAAGGACTTGGACAATCCCTCTACAGATAAAACATCGTTTCCGCTTTCGCATATGGGCTTTAAGCTTATCTTCATGCTGTCATCTACGGTTACGGGCTTATCCAAAACCTCTATCTTATCAAGCATCTTTTCTCTGCTCTCAGCTCTTTTTATGGACTTCTCCCTGTTAAAGGACCTAAGCTTTGCTATAACCTCTTCCTGGTGCCTTATCTCAGCCTGCTGCTTGATGTAGGCGTTCCATTCTACGATTCGCTTTTGTTCCTTTTTAACAGCATAGTCGCTGTAATTGCCCATAAAGGTAGATACTTTGCAGTTTTCAACCTCAACAACCTTGTCTGCGATCTTATCAAGAAAGTACCTGTCGTGAGATACTATGATAACTGCACCCTTATAGTTAAGAAGGTAGTTTTCAAGCCACCTTATGGAATTCATATCAAGGTGGTTTGTGGGCTCGTCAAGGATTATAAGGTCAGGACTTTGAAGAAGCAGTTTACCAAGAGCCACTCTGGTCTTTTGGCCTCCTGATAAGGTGTTTATCTTCTTGTCAAACTCCTCCTCTAAAAAGCCAAGTCCCTTAAGAACTCCATTTACCTCGCTCTGCCAGGCGTAGCCAGACATTCTCTGGTACTGCTCGTTCATACGGGTGTACCTGTCAAGAAGCGCCTCAAGTTCTGCTCCCTCAAGGTGCTTCATATCGTGTTCTGCCTGTCTGATGGCATCTTCAAGGTCTATAGCCTCTTTTTTAACTTCCTTAAGTTCATCGTAAACAGTGTTGTCTGTATCAACGTTCTGGTTCTGGGCAAGATACCCCCAGGTTATATCCTTGGAAAAAGTAACTTCTCCATCGTCAGGAGTAAGTTCCCCCACGATCATCTTAATAAGGGTAGTTTTACCTGCTCCGTTAATACCAACTACTGCTACTTTTTCATTTTTTTCCACATGAAAAGAGGCATCCCTAAGGATGTCCTTTCCATCAAAACTTTTATTTATTCCGTGTACCGAAAGAATCATCACTAAACTCCAAAACTAAAATCTCTGCTTCAAAGTATAGCATATTCCTCAGCTATTGCATCTAAAAACTCTTCGCTGCCCATCTTTACCGGGTTAGGAAGTGATGTGATAAGGGCAAGATCGCCAGTCATACGGCCAGACTCAATAACGTTTAGCGTTGCCTTTTCCATCTTGTCAGCCCAGCAGGCAAGGCCCTTTATGCCGTCAAGTTCGCCTCTTTTGCGAAGGGCTCCTGTCCAGGCAAAAATTGTTGCTACAGGGTTAGTGCTTGTAGGCTCACCCTTAAGATACTTGTAATAGTGCCTCTGAACTGTACCGTGAGCTGCCTCGTACTCATATACTCCAGTTGGTGATACAAGAACTGATGTCATCATGGCAAGAGAGCCAAATGCAGATGATACCA
>CAMVJI010000203.1 GCA_947167765.1 uncultured Butyrivibrio sp.
GGAAAAGAGACATGGTGTGTAACAGAGTATCTTGAGTCTGTAATCGAGAAGAGCGCAGGCGCTGACACTCTTAACGACATCTTCCTTGGAAGAGCTACATGGGCTAACCAGGACGTAACAGACGCTGTTAACACATTCCAGGGCCTTGTAACAAACGGTTACTTCGATCCTTCAGGAATCGGTCTTACAAACGACGAAGTTAAGAACAACTTCATGGCTGGCAAGTATGCATTCTACATGAATGGTACATGGAACTGTGCAGACTTCGCAGCTAACGAAGAGTTCTTCCCTAAGGTAAAAGTTGGTGAGTTCCCAGTTATCAACGCTGACAAGGCTAAACTCGGACAGCTCATCGGTGGACCTTCAGACACACTTGCAGTTGCAGCATCTTCACCTAACGCTGAGAAGGCTGCTGACTATGCATTCGAGCTTGGTAAGCTCATCTGCCACTATGGATACCTTGATGGATGCGGACTTCCTGCATGGACACCATACGGCGATACAAGCTCAGTTAACGAGCTTACACAGACTGTATCTGAGATCGTTTCAAAGGCTGACAACTTCGTACTCTTCGGAGATACAGCTATGAACGCTGACGATGCTAACACATATCTTTCATATGTAGATCAGGTTTATGGATGCCAGGTTGATGGACAGGCATTTACTGACGGTCTTGCTAAAGACATCAGATAATTTTTAACTACACATCGGTCCTTCCTGCGTTTCTTTGGGAATACAGAAAGGACCGATTTTTTTGGAAGGTTACGGTATGAATAAAAAAACGGCACAAATTCAAAAGGGGATTACAATATTCTTATTTTTGCTCCCGGGACTTTTACTTTTTGTCAGCATTCTGATTGCACCTATTGCGGTGTCACTTTACAGAAGTACCTTTGACTGGAATGGATTTTCAGAAGGTACATTTATCGGTTTCGACAACTATATAGAGCTTTTCACTAACGGCTCAATTAAGTTCATGACAGGTCTTAAGAACTCAATGATACTGGCATTCTTTTCAGTATTTGTTCAGCTGCCATTTTCTCTTTTCCTTGCGCTCCTTCTTGGAAGACGTCCTAAGAAAGAGAGATTTTTCTTATCAGTTTTCTTTATGCCAGTTCTTATTTCAACTGTGGTTATTGGTCAATTATGGCTTAAAATATACAATCCTGACTACGGTGTGCTCAACAGATTCCTCGATGCAGTTAACCTTGGAAGCTGGAAACACGTATGGGTTGGCGATGTAAAGACAGCTCTTGGAGCAATTCTGGTTCCTACAATCTGGCAGTACATTGGATATCACATGCTCCTTATGTATGCCGGAGTAAAAGGGGTTTCCACTGACCTTAGAGAAGCAGCAATGCTTGACGGCGCTTCTCCATGGCAGATTGACAAATACATTGTCATACCGATCATCAAGCCAATCATCAGAGTCAGCGTTATCTTTGCGGTAACAGGTTCCTTAAAGACATACGACCTTGTAAGGATCCTGACAGAAGGTGGTCCTTTCCAGACTACAGAAGTGCCTAGTACACTTCTTGAGAACATGCTGTTCTTAAGGAACAGGTACGGTATGGGAAGTACTATTTCTGTAATGCTTATTTTGCTCTGCTTTGCCTTTGCACTTGCTATTACTGCGATATTTAGGGAGAAGGATGAATAATGGGGAACACTAATACTATAGATCAAATCAAAAAGACAAATCCGGCTGCAAAAGTCCTGATGTATGTATTTCTGGCTTTCTGGGCCCTTGTTAATCTCTTCCCTATCTATTTCATGTTTACATTTTCACTTAAGTCCAACGAAGAGATTTTTGGAGCGAACATCATAGGACTTCCCAAAGACTGGCTCTGGTCCAACTATACCCGCGCCATGGGCACAGGAAACATGGGCCTTTACTTTGTAAACAGCCTTTTAGTAACAACACTTGCCATCGTCATATCTCTTTTCGCCGCAATGATGGCAACCTACGCTATAACAAGGATCAGCTGGAAGCTGTCCAAGCTGACCAATGCATTCTTTATGCTGGGACTCACCATACCGATTCAGGCTTCGATTGTTCCGGTTTATGTAGTGCTTTCCAAACTTCACTGGCTCAATAAGTACTCAACACTTATTGTTCCTTATTCAGCATTTGCACTGTCCATGTCAATTCTGATATGTACAGGCTTCATGGTTGAGATACCATATGCTTTGGATGAGGCTGCCAGGATTGATGGATGCTCACTTACAGGAACCTTCTTCAGAATAATCCTCCCTTTGATGAAGCCTGCTGTGTCAACGGTTGGTGTCTACTCATATCTCCAGTGCTGGAATGAGTTCATGTTTGCTAATGTCTTTATTTCAGACTCAGCACACAGAACTCTTCCAGTTGGTATCAAAGCTCTTTCAGGAGCCTATACCACAGACTGGGGCCCGATTGGAGCGGCTCTCGTAATTGCAACTTTCCCTACACTGATCTTCTACATCTTCCTTAGCAGAAGGATCCAGGAAAGTTTCATTGCAGGTGCTGTAAAGGGGTGAAAACCCGCGGGAAAAGTGATATCTTTATCCTATGAATAATTTTACGAAAAACAAAAAGACGATTTCTCTATCATTAAGACTTCAGAGAGTAATACTTGGTATTGTTCTAATTGTCACTATTTCTTTCCTCATAGCGATGTACATCCTTACGGAGAGAGAGAGAAGGGACTACGCTGTGCGAGAGTCGGAGAACATCCTAAAGACGCTATCCAGCAGCATCAGCACAGACCTGGACAATTTCAAGGAACTCTCAAGGCTTATTATGACAGAGAGTCGTCTTGTTTCGTTTCTAAGGGCTGATGTAAATAAGGTGGACATCAGCATGATAAACGATGCCAGATACGGGGTCATGGATATCCTCAATGTAACTGAGGGTGTTGACACCGTTATTGTCATGCGAGAGGATATGATAGTGCTTGGCACCAACAGATTCACCTACACCTATGATTCCGATGCTATTTCGGATATGGGGTGGAGGAGTGATATTTATAAAGGAAAGGGCGCAGCTGTAGTGTCCCTTAACTCCAACGGTGTTGCAAAAAAAGCCGGAGACAGAAAAGTTATCACCATAGGAAGAGCCATCTACGATATTGATTCCCAGGAGAGAATCGGGATCATGCTCATGAACATAAAGCCCGTGATCTTTGACAACATGCTCTTTGACCTTCGCTACAATGATATCTGTATCATGGGATCAGATGGAACTTTCCTTGCTGGAAACAGCAATTATGCAGGCTATTTTAATGAGAGCTTTTTGTCAAAAAAAATCGTTCACCAAACCAAGGTGGTGGATGGAAGAGGTGTTTTAGTCTCGGGGTGTCAGGTTAAGGATGCGCCAATAGTCATAATCAGGGTGTCTAATTTTGGAAAAGAGGGTATTCCCTTCAGAGTTATCTATGTGCTGTTATTTCTTTTGGTGATCCTGGTTTCACTGGCCTTCTACACAGGAAGTGTTATCAGAAAGCACATCACGGATCCTGTGTTTGAGCTGTCATCTGCCATGGAAAAGAACAGGGCATCAGGACAGCTTGATAAGATCGATGTTGCTGTATCAAGTAGTGAGCTGGAACTTTTGGAAGGCGACTACAACAACATGATCGATCACGTTAATGAGCTTATTGAAAGGCTCATGGAAAATGAGAAAACCTTGCAAAAAGCTGAGATGAGGGTGCTGCAGGAGCAGATCAAGCCTCATTTCCTATATAATTCAATTGAGACAATCGGATTTCTGGCGCTGGAGGCAGGGGCTGAGAATGTCCACGAAGCGCTTGAAACCATGGGGTCTTTTTACAGAAACTTCTTAAGTAAGGGCGGAAGAGATATTCCGCTTTCTAGAGAGGTTAAGATTGTTAAAGACTATTTATCACTGCAAAAGCTTCGATATGGCGATATAATAGAAGATGAATATGATGTAACACCGGATACAGAAAACTGTATCGTTCCCAAACTGATACTTCAGCCCCTTGTGGAAAACAGTATTTATCACGGCATAAGACTTAAGGGCGAGAAGGGTCTTATCAGTATAAAGAGTTTCAGGTCTGAGACGGATCTCCACATTATAGTAAGAGATACCGGTGTTGGTATGAAGCAGGATCAGATTAAAAAGATCCTTTCTTTTGAAAAGAAAGACCGCCCGGCGGAGGCTGATGAGAGCTTCGGCCTTTGGGGCACCATTGAGAGGATCAGGATATACACCGGATACCAGGATGCAGTAAGGATACGAAGTGAAGAAGGGGAATTCACTGAAATTGAGATCATTATTCCTGGAATTGATCAAAGAGGAGCTGGGGTAGCTGATGAACAGACCGTTTAGGGTTATGATAATTGA
>CAMVJI010000204.1 GCA_947167765.1 uncultured Butyrivibrio sp.
GCATCGGTAAGGGCGAGCCACTTATTGAGAAGGATGCAAGAGCCCTTATATTTGATGCAGTGGCAAATGTATGCGAGATGTCAGATGGAGCACAGATGCTCCTTATCACTGTATCGTGTCCTGAAGGAATGATGATAGCAGCAAGAAGCTCTGCACCTCAGAGTGGCTTTTCAGGCGGGATCAAGATCATCGGTGCCTACGGATCAATACCTTCGGTACATATGAGAGAGATTTCAGAATCAATCAATGAGCAGATAAAGGCCCAGACAAGGACTGGGGTTAAGTCCTTACTGATAAGCCCAGGAAAGTACTGTGCAAAAGAGATAAACGAAGCCCTTCATGTTGACCTTAAAACTGCAGTAAGCTGCTATAACTTCCCTGGACAGGCTATAGACTGTGCAGTTGAAGAGGGCGCAGAAAACATCCTGCTTGTTGGGAATGTTGGAAAGCTTATTAAACTGGCGGCCGGAATAATGAATACCAATTCAGTTGCATCTGACGGAAGAAGAGAGATTTTTTCCGCCCATACAGCTCTTGTTGGAGGAACATCAAGCCAGGTCAAGATACTCATGGGCTGTGCCACCTGTGATGAGATCATAGCTTACCTTGAGAGCTGGGGACTTAAGGACAAGGTAATGCAGAGCATCCTGGTAGAGATAGACAGGGCAATGAAAAGGCGCTGCGGCGGCAAGCTTCACTGCGGAGTAGCTCTTTTCTCAAAACAGTTTGGATTCCTTGGGAAAACAGCGGAAACACAGAACGTTTTAGCCAAAGTGTCACAGGAACAATTTGCGTTGTCACGCAGACTCAAATAATGTAAGCTATTAATATGAGTATGTGAGAATGCAATAATAAGGAGATGACAAAATAGATGAAAAAGATCCTGTTTGTAGCTTCAGAAGGCGTACCATTTATTAAGACAGGCGGACTTGCAGATGTTGTAGGTTCCCTTCCCAAGAACATTGACAAGAGATACTTCGATGTAAGAGTTATCCTTCCGTTGTACAAGTGCATCAGTCAGCCCATGAAGGACAAGATGGAGTACATCTCCAACTTTTACATGGATTTTCATTGGAAAAATGAGTATGTTGGTATCTTTAAGGCTGAGGTTGATGGAATCAAGTATTATTTCATTGACAACGAGTTCTACTTCAATGGAATGAAGCCTTACTGCGACGACGTTATCTTCGAGATTGAGAAATTTGCATTTTTCTCAAAGGCAGCGCTTTCCATTCTGCCTGTAATTGATTTTAGACCTGACATCATTCACTGCCACGACTGGCAGACAGGACTTATTCCTGTTTACCTCAAGGAGAGATTCCAGGGCAGCGAGTTCTATAGAGGCATCAAGGCCATTATGACTATCCATAACCTTAAGTTCCAGGGTAAATGGGACATCAAGAAGGTTCAGGATATCACAGGGCTTCCGGATTATTACTTTACACCTGACAAGCTTGGCCTTTACAAGGATGCCAACCTACTTAAGGGCGGTATCGTGTACGCAGATGCAATTACCACAGTAAGTAAGGCTTATGCGGAGGAGATCAAGACTGAGTTCTACGGCGAAGGGCTTGATGGACTCCTCCGGGCAAGGGCCAGTGACCTTAGAGGTATTGTCAACGGAATTGACTACGATGAGTTCAATCCTGAGACTGACCAGTATATTCCATATAAATACAATGCCATCAACTTCCGCAAGGAGAAGGTTAAGAATAAGAGAGCTCTTCAGAAGGAGCTTGGCCTTAAGGAAGATGACAAGATGATGATGATCGGTATCGTCTCAAGACTTACTGATCAGAAAGGCTTCGACCTTATTAACTACGTTCTTGATGAACTCTGCCAGGATGCGATCCAGCTTGTTGTCCTTGGTACTGGTGCAGAGCAGTACGAGAACTCTTTCAGACACTTTGACTGGAAGTACAATGACAAGGTTTCAGCTAATATCTACTACTCAGAGCCTATGAGTCACAAGATATATGCTGCTTCAGATGTATTTTTGATGCCATCTTTGTTCGAACCCTGTGGACTTTCTCAGCTGATGGCGTTAAGATATGGTACGATACCGATTGTCAGACAGACAGGCGGACTTATCGACACAGTAGAGCCTTACAACAAGTTTGAGAGCACAGGAACCGGCTTTGGCTTCCTTAACTACAATGCCCATGAGATGCTTGGAACCATCAGAGAGGCTGAGCATGTTTTCTACGATCAGAAGCGTGAGTGGAACAAGATGATCGACAGGGCAATGGCAGTTGACTTCTCATGGAAGGTTTCTGCTGAAAAATATCAGGAGATGTACGACTGGCTCAGGCCATAACATTTATTTGATCAATAATGAATAGTAGCGTAGGTGTAGATAATTCCAAAAAGGGACTATTTGTGCAGGCCGGTATTCTTGCTATTGCAGGCATAATATCAAGAATCATCGGCCTTCTTTATGGTAGCCCACTGGCAGCCATTATCGGAGATGAGGGTAATGGCTATTATGCTGCGGCTTACGCGGTCTATACAATTGTCTTATTAGTTTCTTCCTATAGTATTCCATCTGCAATGAGCAAGATAATATCAGGCAAGCTTGCGGTAAAAGAGTATCGCAACGCCCACAGGATCTTTCACTGCGCCCTTATCTATGTAGCAGTAGTAGGCGGCGTTGGAAGTCTTGTGCTTTTCTTTGCTGCGCCTGTATTTGTTACAGGAAGAAGCGCAACAGTCCTTAGATTCTTTGCTCCAACCATATTTCTGTTTGGATTTCTTGGAGTTTTAAGGGGTTACTTCCAGGCCCACAGGACCATGATCCCTACATCACTTTCCCAGCTCATTGAACAGATCTTCAATGCGATCGTAAGTATTGGCGGAGCACTTATCCTTACCAGGATAGCAGGAGATGAGGATCCTGTGAAAAGAGCTGTCTACGGAGCAATAGGTAGTGCAGTGGGGACTGGTTCCGGCGTTTTGGTAGCACTTATCTTTATGTTCCTGGTTTACAGATATAACAGGCCCAGAGTAAAAGAGAGCCTTGAAAAGGATACTCATGAGGATATGGCAAATGGGGAGATCATCAAGACAATCTTTTTGATCGTAACGCCCTTTATCCTGAGTACCTGTATCTACAATCTTTCAACATTCTTAAATTCAACCCTCTTTAGCAGGATTTTGTTCCATTACAAGGGGATAGATGAAAGTATGATCGCCTATCAGTATGGAATCTTTGCAAGAAAAGCAATGGTGATAACAAATCTTCCTATCGCAATGGCGTCAGCAGCTGCAGCTGCCATGATCCCAGAGGTATCTACTACCTACGCTCGTGGTGATGTAGAGCAGGCTGGTGTTACGGTATCAAGAGTTACAAGGGTGATCCTTATGATCTCAATTCCCTGCGCAGTTGGACTTTTTGCCCTGGCAAGACCCGTTATGATGATCCTGTTTCCTCAGAAGAGGTCACTGGATGAGGCCGCATTTCTTTTGATGCTCCTTGCTATCACTGTTGTATTCTATTCACTGTCAACTGTGACAAACGCAGTGCTTCAGGGTATTGGCAAGGTTAACGCCCCTGTACTTAACGCAGCACTGGCACTTATCCTTCAGAGCGGAGTGCTTTCTTTTCTTCTTATATACACTAACCTTGGATACGTGGCTCTTTGCATAGTGACAATACTGTATTCCCTGGTGATGTGTATCCTTAACAACATAGTTATGAAGAGAAATCTTCCTATTGTTAATGATTTTAAAAAGACATATCTGTTCCCGACAGTTTCTTCTATAGTTATGGGGGCAGCTGCCTTTGGAATATATAAGCTTTTTGAATTTATATTTGGTATGTTCATGGGAAGTCCATACTTTATAAATCTGTTTTCAACTCTGATTTCAGTTTTCTTTGCAGCGTTTATTTACTTCGCTGTCTTGATAAAGTCAGGAGGCGCTTCTGAGGATGATATTAAGAGATTTCCAAAAGGAAATAGTATTGTGTCACTTTTAAAGAAAATTCGTCTTCTCTAAAATTCATATATCTAGTTGTCGGACAATAAAAATCATACATTATATATGTATTTACAAATTGCGGCTTGTTTATTACATGGTTTTATCGAAATTGTGTAAAAACATGCCGCAATTTTGACTTTTTTACAAAAATCGAGCCAAATATGATGGTTTATATGATTGACTGTTCGCTATCATAATGAGTGTGTGTTCACAAAAATTTCATTTTTTCAGTTTATTTGAGGAGGAGTTAATCCATGAAGAAGATTAACAGATTGTTGGCGTTTCTTCTGGCATTTACAGT
>CAMVJI010000205.1 GCA_947167765.1 uncultured Butyrivibrio sp.
CACGGACTTGGTATCTACAGAGGTATCGAAAAGATAGAGACAGACCACGTGGTCAAGGACTATATAAAGATTGAGTACGGCGGAGGCGGAAACCTGTATGTTCTTGCGACAGGTCTTTCTGTCATTCAGAAATATGCATCGGGTTCAGATGATGAAAACGCCCATAAGCCCAAGCTCAACAAGCTTGGAAGCGGCGACTGGAGCCACACCAAGAGCAAGGTCAAGGCTGCGGTTGAAGAGGTGGCGCAGGACCTTGTAGAACTCTATGCAAAGCGTCAGCAGGCGGTTGGATATCAGTTCACTAAGGATACTGTGTGGCAGCAGGAGTTTGAGGATGCATTCCCTTATCAGGAGACTGAGGATCAGCTCATAGCTATAGAGGATACCAAGAAGGACATGGAGTCAACTGGTATCATGGACAGGCTTATATGCGGCGACGTAGGTTTTGGTAAGACCGAGGTTGCAATCCGTGCGGCCTTTAAGGCGGTTCAGGACGGCAAGCAGGTGGCGCTTCTTGTGCCAACTACGATCCTTGCACAGCAGCACTACAACACCTTTTCAGAGAGGATGAGGGCATTCCCTGTAAGAGTGGATCTTATGTCCAGATTCAGGACAGCTTCTGAGCAAAAGAGAACTGTCACAGACCTTAAAAAGGGTCTTGTAGATATTGTTATCGGAACCCACAGACTTCTTTCCAAAGACATACAGTACAAGGATCTTGGACTTCTCATAGTTGATGAGGAGCAGCGCTTTGGTGTAACCCACAAGGAAAAGATCAAGACTATGAAGGAAAACGTGGACGTTCTTACTCTTTCCGCAACTCCTATTCCAAGGACCCTCCACATGTCACTGGTGGGTATCAGGGATATGAGCGTTTTAGAGGAGGCGCCAAACGACCGTCTTCCGATCCAGACCTATGTCTGCGAATACAACGACGAGATGGTAAGAGAAGCCATTGTCAGAGAGCTTTCGAGAAATGGTCAGGTTTACTATGTTTATAACAGGGTAAGCAACATTGCAGATGTGGCAGCAGGGATACAGAAGCTTGTTCCGGAAGCCAACGTTGCTTTTGCCCATGGTCAGATGAAAGAGTCAGAGCTTGAGCGGATCATGTACGACTTCATTGACGGAACTATTGATGTTTTGGTTTCTACCACCATCATTGAGACAGGACTTGATATTCCTAACGTCAACACCATGATCATCCATGACTCCGACAAGATGGGACTGTCTCAGCTTTACCAGCTAAGGGGCCGAGTTGGCAGATCCAATAAAACTGCCTATGCCTTCCTTATGTATAAACGTGATAAGATGTTAAAAGAGGTCGCTGAAAAGCGACTTGCTGCCATCAAGGAGTTTACAGACTTAGGAAGCGGCTTTAAGATTGCCATGAGGGATCTTGAGATCAGAGGCGCAGGTAGCCTTCTTGGTAAAAAACAAAGCGGCCACATGCAGGCTGTTGGCTATGATCTCTACTGCAAGATGCTTGGGGAGGCGGTCAAGATCAAAAAAGGCGAGAGCACAGATGAAGTTCTTGATACGCTAAACTGCAGCATAGACCTTGACGTGGATGCATACATACCTAACGAGTACATCCTTAACGAAGAGCAAAAGCTTGAGATATATAAGAGAATTGCCAGCATTGAGAACGACCAGGAGTGCGAGGATATGAAGGATGAGCTCCTTGACAGATTTGGTCAGATCCCGGAGATGGTAGAGAACCTTCTTAGGATATCTCTTTTACGGACCAGGGCAAAGGCACTTTATATAGTAGAGATAAATGGTGGTTCTTCAGAGATTGAGATAAAGGTAAGTCCAAATGCCAGATTTGATCCGGGCAAGATACCGGGATTCATATCAGGATATAAAGGCAATATGTCTTTTCATCAGGGGCAGACACCTGTGTTTGTCTATAAATACAAAAGGGATCCAAACCCTAAAAAGGCTGAGATGCAGCTGCTTAAGGACGCAGAGGATCTGGTTGAAAGTATGAAAGCATTACTTAAATAGTATTAAGGAGGAGCACATGATCAACGAAACGTACAAGAACATGCTGGGGGCTAAGTCGGTTATCCGTGAGCTTTCAGAGTATGCAACTGCAAGGGGAAAAGAAATCGGATATGAGAACGTGTTTGATTTCAGCCTTGGAAATCCAAGTGTAGAGGTGCCAAAGGAGTTTACTGATGAGATGATAAGACTCCTTCAGGAAGAGGACACCATGACTCTTCATGGCTACACACCAAGCCTTGGAAATCCACTATATAAAGAAGAAATCGCGAAGAGCCTCAATAAGCGCTTTGGAATGAGCTATGGCCCTGAGCACATTTTCCCTACAACCGGAGCTGCTGGAGCTATTTCCCACGCAGTAAGAGCTGTGACCAAGCCTGGGGATGAGGTTATAACTTTTGCTCCATACTTCCCTGAGTACAACCCTTATATTACCGGCGCTGGCTGCAAGCTTACTGTTGTACCGGCAGACACGGAGAACTTCCAGATAAACTTTGATGTATTCCTTGAACTTATCAATGAGAATACAGCTGCTGTTTTAGTGAACACACCAAACAATCCTTCAGGAGCAGCATATTCTACAGAGACTTTAAAGAGACTGTCCTCTATATTAAAAGAAAAGTCAGCTGAGTTTGGACATACTATTTTCCTTCTCTCAGATGAGCCCTACAGAGAGATCGTTTTTGCCGGGGCAGATGCTCCTTACGTTTCAAAGTTCTATGACAATACTCTTAGCTGCTATTCTTTCTCAAAGTCCCTTTCACTTCCTGGAGAGAGAATTGGTTATGTGGCAGTTAATCCAGCCTGCGAAGGAAGCGATGTGATCGTTCCTATGTGCGGACAGATATCAAGAGGCACAGGACACAACTGCCCTCCATCCATCATTCAGCAGGCAGTTGCCAAGGTCTGCTCTCTTACAGCAGATCTTTCTGTGTATGAAACAAACATGAACATCATCTATAACACTCTTATAGAGTTGGGATTTACTGTTGTAAAACCTGGCGGAACCTTCTACATCATGCCAAAGGCTCTTGAGGAGAGTTCTATAGAGTTTTGCAAAAAAGCTAAGGACTACGATCTTATCTTTGTCCCAGCAGATGGATTTGGAGCTCCAGGGTTCTTCAGAGTTGCTTACTGCATAGATACAGAAAAGGTTGAAAGAGCTATGGTACAGCTTAGAAAATTCGTAAAAGAGGTATATGGCAAATGAACAGCGTAAAAAGAGATTTCAAAAGGCCATTAGTAATGCTTGTTGTAACGATTCTTTTTTCAGTTCTTACCTTTGTGGTGGACAGAAAGCCAATTGGCTACGATGGCACGTCAGTTGGATTTTCATCAATAAATGGGCTTTTTGCAGGAAGCTTTGGATATAATCCGGTGATGGATACACTTTCAGATATTGCGATGTATCTGTCATTTCTGGTAGTTGCAGCATTTGCTTTTTTTGGTGTGATGCAGCTGATCAGGGGAAAGAGCCTTTCAAGGGTTGATAAGGTCATCATAGGACTTGGAATACTTTATGTTATAGTTGCTGTTTTGTATGTTGCCTTTGACAAGATCCCTATAAACTACAGGCCTATCTTACAGCCTGGTGAAACTGAGCTTGAAACCTCCTTCCCTTCAACTCATACGCTGGTTATCTGCACAGTTTTGGGAAGCGGTATCGTGGCTGCAAAGAGGCTCTTTAAAAATGAGATGACCGTGAGAGTCCTTAAAATAGCCTTTATTGCCATTATGGCCATCGGAGTATGCGCAAGACTTTTTGCAGGAGTACACTGGCTTACCGATATTGTGGCAGGTTTACTGTTTTCCGTAACACTGGTGTCTCTATACACCGCATGGATTGGCGATTGAAAGAAATGATTTTATCAAAGATGCGTTGACAAGGGTAATTTATGAGTGTAAACTCTATTTCGTAATCACTTTACTGTTTTAACGAGCTACATAAATCGTTTATGATTTTGAGGAGGAAAAAACAATTATGGCAGAAATCAAAAAGACAGAGGCAGCTGTAAAACCTGTTGCAACAATCAAGACACCCGTAGCTGCAGAAGTTAAGACACCTGAAGTCAAGACACCAGCTAAGGAAGAAGTTAAGGCAGAGGCTAAAAAGGCAACTCCAGCTAAGAAGCCAGCAGCTAAGAAGCCAGCAGCCAAGAAGGCAGCACCTGCTAAGAAAGCAGCTCCAGCTAAGAAGGCAGAGCCTAAGAAGGAGACAGCTAAGAAGGCAGCTCCAGCTAAGAAAGCTACA
>CAMVJI010000206.1 GCA_947167765.1 uncultured Butyrivibrio sp.
TTATCCTTGCAGCTATCGCAGGCGTATCTGTAGAAGAGTACACAAGAAGAAAGAGAAACAAGGCTAAGGCAGAGGCTAAGGACTCTACTAAGATCAATAAGTAATTTTCTAATCAAACACATTTTTTTATAATGAGAGGGGCGGATCATATGATCCGTTCTTCTTGTATGCATAAAAAATGCGCAGTCTTTGAGACTGCGCGTTTTTTCATTTTACTGAGATTCATACTTACTGAGTTTTTCCTGAAGCTCTACAATGGTGGACTGCAAATTAGTGATGGTAGCATCCTTGTCGGCAAGAGATGAACCCATATTAGCGATGGTAGCATCCTTGTTAGCAATGGTAGCATCTTTATCAGCTAAGGCGTCTTTGGTTTCAGCCAGGGATGCAATCGCATCATCGAGCTTCTCTTGAAGTTCATCTATCATGTATTTGACTGTGTTTCTATCGAGAATCTGAAGTTCTTTTGACCACATCTCCATCACCCTTTCTATGTTCTGACATAGGTCATATAAATCGGAATACATGGATTTAAAACTTGGATATTTGGTAATCAGTTCAATGATGTATTTTGGCTCATCACATCCAAGGAATGTAAGCCATGCATCAAGTTCACTTTCTATACCTATATTATGAAGTTTCTCGAGAAAAATATCAATCGGGATAAAGATAAAGTTTTGAAGCATGTTTAGGCTTAGTCCCGTGTTTGAAACGGTTGAGAATCTATGAACATATTCGTTTTTGAATTCCCCAAAGCAAGCAGGACTGCTTTCTAGAAAGACGATAGTATAGACAGGAGCGATGTCCTTATAACTAAACTTGGACTTGGCATTATCTCTTAGTCACTTGTACTGCCTAAGGAGCAGATTCTTAATATTTCTTAAAATTTTATGAAGAAAAGTCCCCCTAAAAAGGAGTTAGCATCTACTAACTGCGGCCTTTCTAAAATTTCAGTTAACAGTCTCTGAAAGCCGCATGAACAGCGGCTGAAATAAAAATAAATCGCACAAATATGATGGATTCTATGATTACAGGTGGTGTATCTTATTCGTATTAAAAATTTGAATCGTTTGCTGAAAATTAATTTCTATGAGGGAAGAATAATGAAAAAGTTAGATAAGCAGATAGTTAGTGCACTTGCAATTGGAATCGGCGCAGGACTTATGATGTGTCCTGTTACAGCTTACGCTGATGAGGGTGAGCCGGATGAAAATAAGAATGATGATCCTGTGACAACTGATGCGGGCGAGGAACAGAAGAGCGAAGAGAATTCTGAGGTGCAGGAGACAGCTGAGGCTGCAAAAGCAATCAGCGAAGCAGCAACTGCAGTGGACAGTGCACAGGATGCTGTACCTACGGCTCCGGCAGGTGAAACAAACGGCTATGAGAATGCAAACGCTGCTCTCAATAGTGCTGAAAACCAGATAAAGGAAGCAACTAACGAAATTGGAAGTGCACAGGATGCTTTGGATACTACGCAGAGAGATATCGAGACTGCTGGTGCTCAGGATAAGATAGTAGATGACAAGGCTACTGAAATTGAAAATGATTATGGCAAAACCATTAGTGATGCACAGAATGCCATTGATATAGTGAATGGAATAGATGTTGACACTGATTCTAAAGAGAGTGCGCAAGAAGCTGTAAAAGATGCGCAAAAGAAGGTTGAAGATGCTGATAAAGCTTTTTCTGATGCTGAAACTGCTGAAGCTGAGGCTACTATAGCAAGTGAAGCGGCCAAGAATGCATTAGATGACATTGAAACTCAGAAGGAAGATTATGATAATCAGATAGAGGCTGCAGAGCATGATCTGGCGATGGCTGAGACTGCGCTAATTACTGCTGCTGATGATCTTGCAAATAAGCAGTCTGCTGCTGAGATAGCTCTTTCGAATCTCGATGGAGAACTTGGTAAACAGATAGCTGATCTGAGAAAAGCTATTTCAGATGCGAGTGATGAGAATATTCAGGACAAGGTTGATGAACTTGGAAAGCTCATCGTGGACAACTTTGTTCTTGTTACTGAAGATGACAAAGAAGCTTATAAAAATGGAGACTTTTCTTTTACCTATTCATTAGGTGAAAGTGGCCAGATAGTGGTTACTAAGGTGGAAGAAAAGAGTGTACCTGACTTAGTTGTGGACCATACTGAAGGATATTTTGATTCATATGGTATTGAGCTTGATAAGAGCCACTATGATACAGTGATCATTGATGAAAAAAATGGCAATAATTCGGCTTATGCATATAATGAAAGCGAAAGTTGGATAATCGATCGAATTCCTGTGGAACCGTATATTGAAGCTATTGCAGGTAGTGATGGGACTGAATGGACAGAATTTAATGGTACTGATGATGTAGAGCATATTGGGGAAAAAGTAGTTACTACCTACAATCATAACGGCTCTATGGTTGATGCTGTAAAAGAGTCCTATTATAAAATTTATACGACTACAGATTATAAAAAGATCATAGCACATACTACATCTTCAGATTATCACAGTGATCTTGTTAGGCAAGAAGCAATGATGATATACAGCGAGGATGTGATAACAAAGGAGTTTGCGGAAAACCCATATTATGAAGGTTGGGAAATTTCGAATATAAAATACGATGTAAGGACTGTGGACGAATATGCGGCTAGGCCAAGCTATAAGTGCTATGTAGAGGTTACTATTTCAAGACGTGGCATAGACCAGCAGATCACTTCTGAAGAAGTTTACTATAAAGCTGATAGATACAACTTTGTAGAAGCGTGGACAGAAATAGTGTCTTATAAAACTGAAGTTGAGGAAACAGTTGTTGATCATACAGAAGCTGTGACGACTACCTTAGAGGATTATAATACTAAAGCTACTGCCGCTCAGGATGCCCTTGATAAGGCAGGTGCAGCAACAACAGCTTACAATAGTGCCCTTGAAAAGGTTAAAACTGCAAAAGAAAAAGTAAAAGTACTTTCAGACAGCTTTGTATCAGAAGCTGATGTTAAAAAAGCTAAAGATGCCCATACAGCAGCTCTTGCTCATCTTGAGAGTGCACAGGATAAGAAGACTGCAGCAGAGAATAAGCTGAAAGAGGCAAAAGAAGCTCTTGATGGGGCTGCTGATAAGATAAAAGCTATTGATGAAAGAATTCTTGCTCAGCAGCAGGCTGCCCAGAATAATGAAGGCGATGGGCAGAGTAATAAGAATCCGACTGGTAATGGTGCAGCAACAGGAGATAGTGGAAGTTCAGATAATGGTGGATCATCTGATATTGGAAATTCCGGAAATGACACGGATACAACTGATCAGACTCAGATTGTTCCAACAGTTTCAGCTACAACTGTAACAGACAGTGGTACAGCAACTACTGTAACTCCTCTTGTTGCTGGAACAAATAGCACAATAACAAGGACAGCTCCTACAACCAGAAGAGCTCAGATGAGCCAGCTTGCTCAGTCACTTTCTGAGGATGTTGCAAGACTCAGCGAGGAAGCGAAGGCTCAGGAAAGCAGCGATGATAGTTCTAAGGTATTAGCTTCAACAGATGCAGGATCAAAGGCTGGAAAGAACGTATCTAAGTCTTTTTCCTCTTCCGTAGATGGAGCAGTTGTAGGTATTGATGATGAGGAGACTGCGCTCGCTTCAACAGCTACTAATAACAGTGTGAAGTTCCCAATTATCTTCGCACTTCTTGGGGCTATTGTAGCAGGCGTTTCAGTTAGTGAGTACCTCAGAATGAAAAAAGAAGATAACGAGATGTTTTGATCATTCATATGATCTTAGGCATTAAAACAGCCTTGGCGCTTAATTATCAGTTGAGCGCCAGGGCTTTGTTTTGGGATAATTAGAAATTTTTAATTTTTATGAAAAAAGTACTTGCATTAATTTCAGTTTTGTAATAATATAAACAAGTCGCCGCGATACGGCGACCTGATAAGCCTCGTTGGTCAAGCGGTTAAGACGCTGCCCTCTCACGGCAGAATCAGCGGTTCGATTCCGCTACGAGGTACTGACTTGAGCAGAGCACTTGGTGAGGTCCTTTCGAACCTAGTGCGAGCCATGGGGATGCACTTGACGAGGTTTTCTCGAGTCTAGTGCAGTATCCCAGTGAGAACAGCCCAACCCGGAAGCTTAAAGCACATATGTGTTTTGAGCTTTTTTTGTTGTGTGGGAAAAGTTAATCAATGAATCATGACACCTTCCATATATTCCATGGCAGGTACATCGGGAAAGAGCTGAGTGATC
>CAMVJI010000207.1 GCA_947167765.1 uncultured Butyrivibrio sp.
ATCTCTTTTCCATCCCTTGTGACATAAGAATTAAGAGCCATGTTCTGGGACTTAAATGGCGCTACCCTGTAGCCGTCCTGATGAAGTACTCTAAGGATCCCTGCCGTCAATATGCTCTTTCCCGCACCTGACATGGTGCCCTGTATCATCAGGTTTTTAGCCATTTTTCTCCCATCACTTAAGTTTATAGATATACTCAGTTTCTTCCTTTTTTCCGGAAAGGACTTCATAGATGCTCTCAGCTATAGTTCCGCTCCTGCTTGCAAGCTGGTACATGGAACCTGTGGTTACGTACACCTGCCCGGCCTTTACAGCCCCATAGTCTGCAAATGTCCCATCCATGGCTGCCAGATCATCCAGCGTCCTTGGCGGGTCCTCAATAACTCCGTTGTAGATCAGGATATCAGCGTCCTTAGCATAGTCATAAAATGCCTCAACACTTATCGTTACCTGGGACTGCCTGTCTTCATCATATAGGCCTTCCGGCAAAAGATATGTTCCCCCCGCAGCTTCGATCATCTTAACAAGGTAGTCGTTGCCCTTCTTAGTGGTGATCTGATGCCTTGTATTTACTGAGAAAACCGCAACAGTCTTTCCATCAAGGGAGTGAGGATCGACCTTCTCCATCATGTCCTCTTGCTGCAAAAAAGCTTCCCTAGCCTCAGTTTCTTTTCCAGTCAGAACACCATAAACCTTGATCCACTCTAGCCTTCCAAGTATGCTGTTCTCATAACTTGACCAATCGATAAAGGTGGGGATCTTTAGCTTTTCAAGCTTCTCGATGACCTTGGGACTGTGAAGGATCATGGTGCTTTCAACAGCCAGATCCACGTCTTTTTCAACCATCATCTCATAGTCAGGAGCACTGTACTTGCCACCGTATTGCAAAGCTCCGCTGTCAATGGCATCCACCGCAGATTCCACGTACCAGTCATCTCTTTCGATACCAGAAAGTGTAAGCTTGTCAACCGCCCCAATAGCGTCAAACTGACACATTACAGCACTGGCAGCAAGGTAAATGCTGTCCAGAGGCTGAGTGATCGCAACGAGCTCGATATCAGAATCTCCTATGGGCGAAAGAGATACTATCCCCTCTCCAAAGTCAGGAAGTCCTGAAATAGAGGTTCCTTCTGGAATACACAGATAATACCTGCCATCACAGACTGCAATAAGATTAAATCCATCCTCCAGCCTGTATATCTTAAAACCTGTTGCATACTGCATCTCATCTGTAGATACATACCCTATATCCAGTTTTTCAGATATAAACTTAAGTATGTCCGCATCAGTTTCTTCAAGATCAAGAACCTCATGAGTAGAAGGAGGCATCTCCTCTGATTTGCCCTCTTCGCCTGCCAAAGTGCTTTCAACATCTGCGCTTTGGATATCTTCACTGCCATCTTTTAGTATCTCAAACTTCAGCGTGTAATCTACAAGATGAGGCTTACTCATGGCAGTTGTGTCTGCGGAAACCGCCATCTCTTTTCCAAGGACAATGGGGATCACAAACTCGGAATTCCCCTCTGTGTTTACAGGCTCATACTTTACTCCGTCGACCATCATAAAGTCATAATTTCTGCTGCTCCACACAATATCAGCTGTTATTTCTTTTCCAGAGACTGTGACACTGCAAGGGCTCTCGATATAAGCCTTGCCACTGCCTCCCGTTAGAGTAACAGATGCGGCATATTCCCCATCTGGAACTCTGCCGCATCCTGTAAGCATCAGAATAAATATTGCTGCAAGAACGAGCCTGCATCTTTTTATAATATGATCACTTAATCGCACTTCCTGTATGCTCCACATAAATCTTCTGAACATCTGCTATGCTTCCAAGGCCTGCAATCTGGCATGTTACTTCGTCAAAAGAGCCATCGGCAGTAAAACCGCTCTTCCATGAATCTTCCTCGTCGCCTGCCATATCGTTGTTTGCGTGGTCACCAGCAACAACCATAAGCGGACGAAGGACAACCTTCTTGTAACCTGCTGCCTTAACGGCCTCGATAACATTTTCAAGAGCTGTCTCTTCAGGCTCACCCTCTACAGTTCCGATGAATACGTTGCTGTACTCAAGCTCTTCCATCTGTGACTGCATCTGTGAGTATGTAACCTTAGCTTTATGGCTGGTTCCATGTCCCATGAATACGAATGCAACGCTGTCTTTATCAGCATCCGCCAGTGAACCAAAGCCAGCTGTCTTAACAGCTTCTGCAGTGATTGCCTCAGCAACAGCCTTCTTGTCGTCATTTACTTCCTTGGCGTCAGCACCTACCTCACCAAGAAGAGGCTCTGAAACTATAACCTTGTCGAACTTATCCTTGTAGCTATCAAGTGTCTCTGTAAGCTCGTCGTACTCTGCGCCGTGCATAAGGTGTGTGGGCTGAACAACAAGCTCTTTTACCCCGTTATCAACTGCTCTCTGAAGAGCCTGTTCCATGTTGTCGATCTTCTCACCATCTCTTGCAAGGATGTGGTTGATGATGATCTGTGCTGTGAAAGCACGTCTTACTGAGTAATCAGGATATGCAGCTGCAAGTGCTTTCTCGATTCCGCCGATATCATTTGCTCTGCTGTCATTAAATGAAGTTCCAAAGCTTACTACAAGGAGCTCTTTTTCACCGATCTCATCCTGGTTTAGAGGATCATCTTTGCTTGCGTCACCAGTGTCTCTTCCGAAGTAGTCAGGATCAGCAAACTCGCCTTCCACAAGCTCCTTCTGGGCGTCTGTAAGCTCATCCCAAGCCTTCTTAGCCTCAGCGCAGCGCTCATCTGTTGTCTCATCCCACTTCTGAACGTAGATAGAATCAATGAGATCTGCTACGTTATCAGCTGCAGCCTGGTCGTCATCACCTTCTGCAAGAGAGACCATAACCTTGTGGTCGTACCACTTCTTTTTTGATCCGATAAGAGCAAGATCAAACTCCTCGTCAAGCACAGGTACTGGAATGTCAAAGCCGTTAACTTCCTCAGTTGTGCCATCCTCATATGTAACTGTATCAACTGTGGGCTGAAGGAGCTCAGCGCCTTCCTTCTGGGCATCCTCAGCTGTTCCTAAAAAGAGATTAGTGATATTCTTGGATGTAAGAGATACATGGATAGTCATCTGACCATCTTTAACTGTAAGTGTTCCAAGGTCATGATATGCATCGTTTACATGGAACATTGATCCATCTGTTGTGAACTTGGCCGAATATTCGCCATCTTCAAGAGCGCCCTCTTTTGTCTCTTCAACAGGTTCTGTAGCCTCTTGAGCTTCCTCTGTGGCAGCTTCCTGGGCCTCTTCGGTAGCCTCAGCAGGTTCTGCTGCTGTCTGTCCTGCGCAACCAGTAACCATGCTCAAAGTCATGACGGTTGCAAGTAAAATTGTCATCAGTTTCTTTTTCATAATTTCCTCCAAATTTCTCGCCAGATACTGGCTTTTTTCCAGGCGCAAAATAGAAACTGACACATAAACAAACACCTCCGCTTTTGGCAGAGGCTGTAAATAGACACACAAATATCGGCAAAAGAGATTTCTTTTGCCAAAGTCCATTCGCATAGCCAATTCCTCGTGGCCTGGTTTCCCATATGCAGCGACGGGCAGGTCTCCCGACTGATCGTACTTGCCTTGTGGCAGCGCTGTTTTTCCCTTCCCGGACTTCTCCAGTGGTTATGAAAAAAGCTAACGAATCACGGTGACGAGATCGCGCGGGACTTGCACCCGCTTCCCTTTTCACCTGCGCAGAAACATATTCCCGCAGGCACCTTCCGCTTTCTGTATATGATTATTGATATAATACCACAACTCTTCTGATAATAACAGAAAAAGCGAACCCAAAAGGTCCGCTCTTCCTGTGTTTTATGTATTTGATTATTTATTAGAGGTTGGCTTATTTATTGTCCTTTGCCTTTTCAGCAAGGTGCTTTCTTCTCATGTACTCCTCTGTGGAAATTCCAACTACTGCAAGGATTGCAGCGATGATCCATGGAAATACTGACTTCTTAGTAGCAGGTACTTCAGCAGCAAGTGCTGTCTTGCCATCTTCGATGTTTGTTGTAGGAGCTGTTGTCTCTGTATTCTGAACAGGAGCTACTGTCTCAGTTGTAGCCTCTGTTGCAGCTACTTCTGCATTCTGTGCCTCTACGTCAGCGTTAACCTCTGCATCTACAGCCTGAGCTGCTCTTCTTGTCTGTCTGCCTGTTGTTGCAGCAGCTACTACAGGTGTAGCCTGTGCA
>CAMVJI010000208.1 GCA_947167765.1 uncultured Butyrivibrio sp.
TTAGGCACGCCGCCAGCGTTCATCCTGAGCCAGGATCGAACTCTCACGTTTAAATAGTTCAATCTAGCCAGAACAAAAACTAGCTTTCGTTCTGTCCGTTATTACTTTGGTTTGTTAATTCTGAATAATTCTCTTGGAATTTTTCAGGGTTGCATTACTGTTTATTTGTCAAGGTACTTCGTTGTTGCTCTTGATTGCCGCAACTCATTTAGAATATCATGTTGCAATCTCAATGTCAACAACTTTTTAAACTTTTTAGAAAAGTTTTTTGGAAGCCGCATGTTTCCGCGGTTTCGCCCGCCTTTTCAAGCGGGCAAAAGTTATTATAGCAAAGAGGAATTTTAAATGCAACACCTTTTTTCATGAATTTTGCAGAAAGATTTTCAACCACAAAATGTTGTATTTTACTGTCCTCATATCACATATTATTTGTACCTCACTGCAGTTATTGTTTTACTTTACTATAAGAGATACGTTTTCTAATGGATCATCTCAATAGAAATGCGGTATTATACAAAACAACCTGAGTCTGGATAATAAAAAAGGAAGTTCAGTAAGTATCTGAACTTCCATCTTCTTAGCTAAACGGAGAAAGCGGGATTTGAACCCGCGCGCCGCGTAAACGGCCTACACCCTTAGCAGGGGCGCCTCTTCAGCCACTTGAGTATTTCTCCATGCCTGAATCCCTCTACCAATATGTGGTTTGAATTCAAATGCGTCCTGAAAATCATCAGACGCAAAGTTAATTATACAAACGGCCCGTGCCTTTGTCAATTACTTTATTACGATTCCCTATTGTACTCAGAGATTGCCATCTCATATAGGTTGTTGCCCTCTGAATCAATTACAACTATGGCAGGGAATCTTTCTACTTCAAGCTTTCTTATAGCCTCAGTTCCAAGATCATCGTAGGCTACTACCTCAGAAGCTACTATTGCTTTTGACAAAAGAGCTCCTGCTCCGCCAATTGCAGCAAGATACACTGCGCCATTTCTGACGATAGCATCTATTACTGCCTGATTTCTTTTTCCTTTACCTATCATAGCCCCAAGGCCAAGGTCTAAAAGATCAGGAGCATACTTATCCATACGACTTGCTGTTGTAGGACCAGCTGAACCTATGGGCCTTCCTTCCCTTGCTGGAGATGGTCCCATGTAGTAGATGACATTGTTCTTCATATCTATTGGAAGGCTGTTACCAGCAGAAAGAGCCTCTGCCATCCTCTTGTGGGCTGCATCCCTTGCAGTATAGATTGTGCCTGTGATATAAACCATGTCACCAGCCTTAAGGGTTTTTATGACTTCTTTATCTATTGGAGCTTTGATCTCTCTATCCATTATTGATCCTTTTATTATCTATTTAAAGAGTTACAGATGCGTGCCTGTTCACGTGGCAACAGATGTTTACTGCCACTGGAAGTCCAGCGATGTGAGTTGCGAAAGTATTTATGTTTACCGCAAGAGCAGTCACTGTTCCGCCAAGTCCGCCCGGGCCTATCCCAGTCTTATTTATTCTTTCAAGAACTTCCTGCTCCATGGCTCTGATATGAGGGAGGTCAGACTCTTTTCCCACCTCTCTTGTAAGAGCCTCTTTGGCCATCTGGGTGCACTTTTCAAAGGTTCCGCCAATTCCCACACCAACTACCATTGGTGGACATGCATTAGGTCCCGCGTCCTTTACAGCCTGGACAATAGCATCTTTGACACCCTCTTCACCATCTGCTGGCTTTAGCATGAACACTCTGCTCATGTTCTCGCTTCCAAAGCCCTTTGGAGCAATAGTGATAGTAAGCTTATCACCTGGAACGATGTCATAATGAATAATGGCAGGAGTATTATCTCCTGTATTCTTTCTTATAATAGGGTCTGCAACAACAGACTTTCTTAAAAAGCCCTCTGTATAGCCTTCCCTGACGCCCTGATTTATGGCATCGGTCAGATTTCCGCCAGTAATATGAACATCCTGACCAACCTTTACAAAAAACACCGCCATTCCAGTGTCCTGGCAGATCGGTATCATGTCATTTTCAGCTATATCAAGGTTCTCTTTCAGCTGACCAAGGATCTTTTTTCCAAGCTCAGACTCTTCCCTGTTACCAGCATCTAAAAGGGCCTTCTCCATATCTGGTGCCAGCTTGTGGTTTGCCTTTATGCACAGCTCTTTTACTGCTTTTGTTACTTCTGATACTTCCAAGGTACGCATAGACTCTCCCATCAGGCTCCAACAATAGTGTTCTTAACTTCTACAAGCTCCTCTGCTGAAGGACTTGTGGGGGTCCACAAAATGTGCTGACCATCATTTTCATATCTTGGAATGATATGAAGATGGAAATGCATTACTGTCTGTCCTGCAGTTTCTCCATTGTTCTGCACCAGGTTTAAGCCGTCGCAGGAAAGCTTATCCTTGATATTAGAAGCTACCTTCTTGGCAACTACTGCCGCATCTGCAAGAAGGTCCTGTGGCATTTCAAACAGATTAGCATAGTGCTCTTTTGGAAGCACCAGTGCATGGCCCTTTGTGGCAGGGCCATTATCCAGGATAACCCTGAACTTATCATCCTCATATATTGTGTTAGATGGAATCTCTCCATTTGCGATCTTACAGAAAATACAGCTGTCCATTATGCCAAGCCCTCCATATCCTTTTGATTTTTTAGAAGTACTATATTTATCACTCCAAGCACGAAGCCGGTTACAAAACCGCCAAGGTGAGCTGCCGTATTGGCTCCAGCCTGGAAAAAACATGCATATATAACAAAAGCTGCCAAAAACAGAAGTCTTAGAAGCATTCCTCTGTTTCTGATAAAGGACTTTCTATTGACTATGATCCAGACTGCCACAAAGCCCACAAGCCCCATGATAGCTCCGCTGGCTCCCACAGATATCCAGCTCAGGGAATGATTTATCTCATAAGCCATGGATATCATATTTCCAAAAAGTCCCGAAAGAAAATACATGAAAGTGAAGAATGCATGTCCCGTATAGTTTTCTACTATAGCTCCAACAAGAAACAGCATCATCATATTATTAAACAAATGCTGAGGATCTGCGTGAAGGAACATGGCTGTAAAGAGCCGGTAATACTGCCCGTCTCTTAGAACTATCTCTGTAACCATTGCACCTTTTTCATACATCCACAGCATCACTGTATTGCTAAGAAGAAAAGCAATCACATTTATACAAAGTAGCGCAATACTCGCATAGGATCTTTTGTAGATCCTCTCCTGGTTCTCCCAGTAAGTAACCTGTGCTGCACTGTTATCCTGCATGTCTCTATCCCCAATTGTCATTCTGCCATAAGGTCAAAAAGCTGATCCAGACTCCTAAGAAGCTTAAAGTCACCCTTTAGTTTGATGCTTCCAGCCATAAACGCCCTCTGAAATGTCATCCTGCCTTCAAGGATATCCTCAAAGGTCCTCTGGTCTGCGGCCAGCATTACATCGCATCCATCCTCATCGCCGACGCGGCAGTCGCACTTGCTGCCATCCACATCAATAACAACTGGCTTTAGTTTTCCATTGTCGGAAAAAGAAATCTTGTACCTGGCAGATACACCAGCCACTGGGGTAAATTTCTTTTTCAAAGTCTTTACATATTCGTCAGAACTGCCAGACGCCTCTTCCTGTCCCATCTTGTCCCTGAAGATGCTGGCCAGCTCCTGAAGGTCCTCTTTCTGTTTCTTAACGTACTTGTCATCTGATGCGTATTCTGATAACTGCTCAGACTCCTGAGGGGTAAGGTCCATGCTCTGTGATACGCCGACCTTATTTATAACTGCCTGGTTGCTGGCAGGGAATACAGGCATCTTCTGGTTGATGGTCCTGTAGATGTTCTCTGTCTTTTTATCAATTATCTTGATATATTCAGGGCTGTTCTCAAGCTTGGTGGTATCTGCAATATATCCGCACATGCCATCGCAGGGAAGTCCGCCGAGCATCTCCCAGGCACTGGCAAGGCTGAGCATTCCCTCGCGCTCTCCGTGGGTTGTGGACATTACTACCGGCGCCATATAGATCTCTTTTATCCGGTCCTTGTCACCATAGAGCCAACAGGCATCCAAAAACTGCATCATATAGCCGCCAATACCAAACCACTCAACTGTGGACGCCAAAATGATCCCATCCGCATCCTTTAAAGTGTTTGGAAGGGCAGTGATGCCATTTCTCTGCTCATAGAGATTGTACTGCTGTACCTTTACATTAAGTT
>CAMVJI010000209.1 GCA_947167765.1 uncultured Butyrivibrio sp.
TATGCAATACCGTACTGCCTAGCCTTTTCCTTTGGCAGGACAAAGTCATCAAACTTCTCAAAAGCATCACTAAGTTCCCACCAGCTGGTGCCCATGAATCCATTTTTCATATCAGAAGACAGCTCTCTGATAGCTGTGTGGTTATGGTAGACATCGGACAGGCCTGGTAATTTCTTTTCGACCTCTCCATTTCCATTCTTCGTATACTCAGCATGTTCAATGTTAAATGGATCGCGAACCAGCAAAAACCACTTGCCATCGTGAAGCTTAACATCCAGTACCGTCAATATATGGCCAGCATTATAGACCACCGGCACAGTTCTTTTTCCCCTGATCTCATTGATCATAACCTTGAGATAGGCAAGCTCATCGGCTGAGTACCTCTGCTCTTTATTAGGTACAAGTAAACTCTTGATATTGGTCTTCATCAGCCGCTTTTCCAGATCTGTAATCTGCTTATCATCTTTTTCCAGTTCGTAGTATTTTACTTCTCCGTTAACGATTTCCCATAGTTTATCAAAGGTTACATCTTCCTTAGCACACTCCATAATAAGGTCAGGTATCATAGAGGGTATATCCTTCGTGCCAGTAATTGGAGAAGTGTCAGTCAGTATTGTATTAGTATTCAGATTGCGTCTTATGACATTTGTATATGTCTCCACCATATAATCTGAACAGTCCGTAAGGTCTTTCAGTTTTGATATGAGAAGTTCTTTCTGATCCTCTTTGATCTTGCCTTTCTCTACAAGTTCCGCAAGCTTTACATCCAGTTCGCTATCCGAATATATTAAACTATTGCCTTTCAGTACATCATCCACAACTGACCTGATAAACTTATCCTCGCTCTCGGGGTCTTCAATGTAATTTTTCTGGTTCTTGGCCAAGGTGATCAGTAACGTATAAATTTGATCATGCAAATATGCCGGTATAGATCCAAGTATTACTCGGGACTGGTAATCACTTAATGCTTTTTTTCTCCTAATTGCTTCTTTAAACACACAACCACCGTTGGTTACGTCGGATTGAGTTTTACCCACATAATACTTGCCAGTCATATGCATAAGTGCAGCGTGAGGTTCACCTGCAGTCAGCTCTTCATCTAAGTTCTTCAGCACACCATTTTCATCGATATCAGGTTTTCCTTGGTTAAAGCCAGCTGCAGCGTAAGCTTTTTCCAAAAGCTGCATCCACATACAATCACAGCTTCCTTCCTCACCGGTCTCATAGTGTTTTTTAACCTTCACATAGACAGGGCGCATAGTTACATTAACCATAGTTGCAGAGTCATCTATTCTTGTATATACTTTTTTACCATCCTTCTCAACCTCTCCATAGGCCGCATATAGCCTGACAATTACGTTCCCATCTCCCAGGTCATGGAACATATCGCGGATTGCCTCAGGATCAGTAGAAAGAATCGTTTGGACCGCTCCCACCAAGTAGCAGTTGCCCAGTACTCCCTGCTTGACGTCATTAAGGTTTGGTGAATGAGGGAAAAGAGGAAGATTTCTCATGTTACTCTCTTCCGAATCCCCAAAGTAAGTCTTCTTCGTGTATACTGCCTTTTGCTCTTCTATAGCCTTCAGTTCTCCGGGTTTTAGATGATTTCCTAAAGTACCGCATGACATCTCTGCATAATGCTTATAAGCTTCGTGGATCTTTCTTTTGAGAAGAGGATAATCTCCATGCTCTTCCTGGATCATCTTATCCACGCTCAGATTAAACTTCTCTAAAAAAGCCTGCTCCATCTCATATGTATCCCTGTTGACCATGCCTCTGACCTGACAGTAGCAGGAAAGCGCCTCAGCAGCGTCCTTCATTGACTGAGGATATTCCTTACCCGCAGGCATCAGGTTAGCGATTTGACAATAGTCCTTGTAGAGCTGCATTTTCATTGGATCCTTGAAGTACTTATTAAGCTCAACCTTGGGCGCATAAGTGCCATCTCCAAAGGTTATACTCTGATCAGCGTTTGCCTCCCCGAAATTATGAAGCTCCTGTGGCAAGCGGACAAGGTCTCTCTTGGAAACATCGTATAACTCTGCTCCGTGGTGATTGGTCCTTTTTTTGCTGTATAACCAGCTTGCAAACCTTGTGATCCCTAAAATAGTCTTGTTCCTCACATAGTCAAATATACTTCCGAATGAGAATTTCTCCTTTTTTCTGTAAGTGTTTTTAAGCCATTCATCATGGAAAAGATAATTCGAGGCCTCCGCTCTGATATCAGCCGTATCAAATTTCATTCTCTGAGCTTGATTTCTAAGAATGAGCTGAAGCTCCTTATTCCTTTTGGTTTTTTCCTCGGAAATATCTACGACTTTTGCATAGGTTTCAAGAGCCTTTATTTCTTCGGCATGTTCGCCCTTGAGCTCATCTGTAGCAGCATCGCAGCGCATGGCTTCATTAAGATCCTTTGTTCTTTTATTGATCCGAAGTTCACTGGCCAGATACACAAGACTATTAAGCCTTTCCTTCTCCTTCGGAGCAAGAAACGACTGGCATTTTACGCTAAGATCAAGGATTTTAGGGGCATTCGTATAAATTACAAAGTCTGAATACTCACCCTCTGCAAGAGTTGCGGTCAAAGTCCTTAGCTCTTCCCTAAGTTGTTTTTGTTCCGCATCGTCAGGATGACGCTTCTTTGCCTTTTCGATGGCTGACATCTTAGAATCATCATAGAAATTCTTAAAGGCCATATCCATCTCATCATCTTCCGGCGGAGCCATGTACAGACCTGCGTTATAGTCATTTATAGATTCAAAAATAGCCCTATAGCTTGTAAGAGCCTCTTTATATTCTTTCTGAAGGTCTTTTCGGTCCTTGACAGAGAGCTTAACGATCTTTAAAGATCCATCCTCTGATATGCCGCCATGCGCCAGGATTATTTCCTTCAGTTTCTTAAGCGGAGTGCCAAGCTTACAAACCTCATCCAAAAGACCTATATCCCGGAAGTTCTGCTCCAAATTATAGAAACCCTGATGATCATTCTTTTGATAAGTAAGGGCATTTACAAAATCAAGCTGGGTAAGGATTGCGCCAATTTTTCCATAGGATTCCTCAACAGATTCCGGGAGCTTTAACCTAGCGATCTTCTTTCCTCTTTCAAACACGCCCTCTTTCTCGGTCTTATCAAAGCCATCCACCTCTCCCTTAGACTCAAGCTGGTCAATGTACTGTGAAATAGTAAGGTTCTCAAGCTTCTCTTTATGGGCTAAAAGATCTTTAGAAAGATTAAGGCTCTTATTATCAACGATGTTGGCGCTTAATGTGCCTGACATTTTGTCCAGATATTTGTTCATAATATCTGTGCCGGTAGCCTTAATCGCATCCGCACCTCCTCTTACGTTTAGCAGAAGGCTCCGCACACGTTTTTCATCAGGAGTATCCTTCATGGGATTCTTAGTAGAAAGCTTACTTACATCATGGGTAATATAATAGCGGTCCGTCATCAGGCTCTTCATGAGTCTGTAGTAGTTTACAAGGCCGTTGGCCTGTCCAAGCTTATTTTCAAACTGGTCCCGCAGATCCTCTGGAAGCTTATCGTAATCATCCCTGTGCTCAACTATAAGGCGAACGATCGCTTCGTGCTTGACACTGAGCTTTTCAAGAAGGGATGCCTTACCTGCAAGCTTTTTAGGGCTGGAAATATTAAGGTTCTCTATAGAAAGCTTCATAAACTCACGGATGCAGTATTTTAGTACTCCCTCAGACTTATGCTCCATATCTGTGTAGCCATTTATTAGAGCTCTGTCTATTTCTTTTTTACCTGTAAAAAATGCAGCAATGTGCTTAACGCATGATTTATCCAGATTGAATCCAGAAAGAGCCTTGTCAGTATACTTGTCTATCTTCTCTGCCCGTTCCTTCTCGGCATTTCTGAGAACTGCCCCATAGGCTTTCTTGCTTTTGGAGTCTAGTTTTACTATGGCCTTCTCCTCAGAAACGGTAGCCCTGGAATCAGCTCTTATCCCACTAAGATAGTCCATCGTAAGCTGCTTCTTTTCTAATTCGTCACCATTCTGATACTTCAAGCGGTTGTTTACCTGGTATATATCTTTTGGGACCTGTATAGTGTCATGATTTGACTGGATGAAGTATTCCTGACTCATATTTCCTCCAACGCCTTCTGAAGTCTAATTCCATCAAGTACAATTTTAGCATTCTAAAGTTTATACGAACAAGTTTTTAAGGGTGGCAATTTGA
>CAMVJI010000210.1 GCA_947167765.1 uncultured Butyrivibrio sp.
GATGAGCCTACAACTGCGCTGGATGTTACTATCCAGGCTCAGATCCTTGATCTTATGAAGTCACTTCAGAAAGAGCTTGGAATGGCCATCATCATGATCACACACGACCTTGGCGTTGTAGCTCAGATGTGTGACGAAGTTATCGTTATGTACGCAGGTTCAATCTGCGAGCAGGGAACAGCAGATGAGATATTCTATAATCCCTGCCATGAATATACAAAGGGACTTCTTCGTTCAATTCCTACAGAGGGAAGAGAGGGCAAGAAGCTTGAGCCTATCACAGGTACACCTATTGACCTTCTCAATATGCCTAAGGGATGTCCTTTTGCACCAAGATGTGACAATGCTATGAAGATCTGCCTTCGTGAGAGAGCAGAGCGCATGCAGATCAATGATGATCATGCTGCAGGCTGCTGGATGAATGTCAAGAAGCTGATGGAAGGCGGTGAACAGTAATGAGTGAGATTTTAACCCAGAATAACCTTGTGGATATCAAGCACCTCAAGGAATACTTCAATGTAAACGTTGGCTTCTTTAAGACCAAGCCACTTAAGGCTGTAGATGATGTGTCTTTTTCTATTAAAAAGGGAGAGACTCTTGGCCTGGTAGGAGAGTCAGGCTGTGGTAAGACAACAGTAGGACGTACTATCTTAAATCTCTACAAGCCTACAGATGGTGAGATCTGGTACGATGGTAAGCTAATAAAGACTAAGGAAGATATCAAAGAATTCCGTAAAAAAGCTACTATGGTTTTCCAGGATCCTTATTCATCATTAAACCCAAGAATGACAGTATCAGATATTATTGCTGAGCCTTTGGATGTACATGGTCTTTATACTACCAAGGAGCAGAGAAGAGACAGGATCCTTGAACTTATGGGATATGTCGGACTTAACTCAGAGCATGCTTCAAGATATGCTCACGAGTTCTCAGGCGGACAGAGACAGCGTATCGGTATTGCAAGAAGCCTTGCTGTTAACCCAGAGTTTATCGTATGTGATGAGCCTGTATCAGCTCTTGATGTTTCAATTCAGGCCCAGGTTATCAATATGTTTGATGAGCTCCAGGAGAGACTTGGACTTACATATCTCTTTATCGCTCACGACCTGTTGGTAGTAAGACATATCAGTAACAGAATAGCAGTTATGTACCTTGGAAAGATGGTTGAGCTGGCTGATGCAGATGAGATCTACAACAATCCACTTCATCCATACAGTAAGTCACTTCTTTCTGCAGTTCCTGTTCCTGATCCTAAGATTGCAAGAGCTAATCAGAGAATTGTTTTATCAGGCGATATACCTAGTCCTTTGAACGCTCCATCTGGATGTCCATTTAGGACCAGATGTGCATACTGCAAGGGAGACTGCGCAGAGAGTATGCCAGAGTTTAAAGAGGTTTCAAAGGGTCACTTTGTTGCATGCCACCATGTGGCTGATATCAACTAGTTCATATATGTGATATGCAGATAACTGTTTATCATGTTTATGATATAAAAAACATTCATAATAAGGAGGAAAATTATGAAAAAGAAGTTAGTTTCTTTGGTACTTGCATCATGCATGGTACTCAGCCTTGCTGCTTGTGGTCAGTCAGGCACAAGCACTGAGACAGCTCCAGCTGATACACAGGCTACAGAGTCTGCACCAGCTGATAGCGCAAACGCAGATGCTCCAGCAGCTGAGCCAGTAGGCGAGCAGGTAATTAACGTTTGCCTTGCTTCTGAGCCTGCATCACTTGATCCAGCACTTAACTCTGCAGTAGATGGTGCTACAATGATCAACCACCTTTTCTCAGGTCTTGCTAAGTGGGGACTTGATGCAAATGGTAACCTTGAGCTTCAGCCAGACTGCGCTCAGGAACTCGTTGAAGGTGTTGAAAACGAGGATGGAACAGTAACTTACACCTACACACTTAAGGATGGTCTTACATGGTCAGATGGCCAGCCTGTAACTGCAGGTGATTTCGTATTCGCATGGAACCGTGCTGCAAGCCAGGCTCTTGCTGCTGACTATGGTTACATGTTTGAAGTTGTTGATGGCTATGCAGACATCTGGGCTGATGGCGCTACAGGCGATGAGAAGCTCAATGTAACAGCTATTGATGACAAGACACTTGAAGTAACACTTGTAAACTCTATTCCTTACTGGAATGAGCTTCTTGCATTCCCTACATACATGCCTGTACGTGAGGATGTTGTTTCTAACGAAGCATGGGCTACAGATCCTTCAACATATGTAAACAATGGTGCTTACACAATGACAGCATGGGATCACAACTCAGTTATCACTCTTACAAAGAATGAGAACTTTGTTGATGCTGACAAGGTAACAATGAACCAGATCAACTTCTATCTTTCAGATGATGCTAACAACCAGCTCGCTAACTTCGAGAATGGTGATTGGCAGATGATCGATGATGTTCCTACAAACGAGATCGCTTCTCTTAAGGAGACATATCCTGATGAGTTCGTAACAGCAGGTCAGCTTGGAACATACTATGTATGCTGGAACATCAACGAGGAGATCCTTCCTGCAGGCAACACACTTACAGGACTTGACAAGGCTAACGCTGAGAACGAGATCCGTAACGCACTTGCACTTCTTATCGACAGAAACTACATCGTTAACGATATCGCACAGGGCGGACAGGTTCCTGCTTCTTCATTCGTAGCTATGGGTCTTACAGATGCTGACGGATCACAGTTCTATGAGAACGCTGGCCCAAGCAGCAGCTTCGCTGGATACTATGATGTATCTGAGGCAGCTTACGAGGCTAACTGGAACGCAGCACTTGATACTCTTAAGAAGTACTACACATTTGATGAGGCTACTCAGCAGTTCACAGACTTCCCAAGTCTTGTATACCTCTACAACACATCAGAGGGTCACAAGGCAATTGGTGAGGCTATTCAGTCAACATTTGCTGGTATCGGCATCACATTGAACCTTGAGAACCAGGAGTGGGCTACATTCCTTGATACACGTAAGGCTGGTAACTACTCAATTGCTCGTAACGGTTGGCTTGGTGACTACAACGATCCTATTTCATTCCTTGATATGTGGACAACACAGTCAGGTAACAACGATGTTCAGTTTGGTAAGGGTGACAATGCAAACGTTGCTGCATACTCACTTGACATCACAGACCTTGGCTATGACACAAAGGTTGAGAACGGAACATGGTCAGAGACATATGATGTACTTATTGGCGACATCAAGACCTGCACAGACACTAAGACTCGCTATGAGCTTATGCACAGAGCTGAGGACCTTCTTATGTCAACAGGTTGCATCTGCCCTATCTACTACTACACAGACCTTTACATGATCAACAAGAACGTTCAGGGCTTCTTCTCAAGTCCTCTTGGATACAAGTACTTCATGTACTGCACAATTACTGGTTGATCATAGGTTAAGCTGATTATTCAAAGAGCCACGGGATTTCCCGTGGCTCTTTTTGATTTGTATATGGTTTTAAATTATAAACAGACTTATCAGTTTTTCTTGTTGCCTCCAAGATAGTACATCTTGCCGTGCATACCTGCCCCATTAGGATTGTAAAGACTCTTAAGAAGATCTCTTTTGGCCTCTTCATAAGCATCTTCATTCTTCTTGGTATAAGTATTAAGCTCTTCACCAAGAGCAGAGATTTGATGCTGCATAATGGCCATGGTCTTGGCCATGTTTTTCATGATCTGAAGAACAGAAGACTGGTTTTCAGTTATGAAGTTGCCCATGCGCTCTTCAGTTACTCTCATTGCATAAACATCAGAGAAGGCAATTACTGTATAGATGGCGGGTAGCTGCATAAGTAGTCCCAGCTCACCAATACATGCACCAGGTCCGATGATGCCAAGGAGAACTTCATTTTCGGTTCCATAGCCTACATACATTTCAGCCCTGCCTTGTATGATCTTATAAAGATCAAGATTGACTTCACCTTCCTTGAGGATAAGACTATCAGCTGGGAAAGTGACAATGGCTTTTCCTTCATAGGTGTTATCACCTATGGCGTTGTTTTGCTTATTGTTATCCATACCCGCACCTCTAATAGTTTTTTGCTAATAATATTATACATGTTTTTTGCATTTTCGTTTGACGCTTTTATGTAATAAGAATATAATTACAAACTGTGTTAAAATGTAGCACTAAGATTGTTTTTGAGGAGAAGATTATGAAAAAGGATAAGCTTAAACC
>CAMVJI010000211.1 GCA_947167765.1 uncultured Butyrivibrio sp.
GTAGCACTAAGATTGTTTTTGAGGAGAAGATTATGAAAAAGGATAAGCTTAAACCAATGCTGTTTTCCAATTTAAAGAGCTATACAGGAAAGCAGTTTGTAAGTGACGTTGTGGCTGGAATAATTGTTGCCATCATCGCACTGCCACTTTCTATTGCTCTGGCTCTCGCATCTGGAGTAGGACCGGAAGAAGGTCTTTACACTGCAATCGTTGCAGGATTTATCATTTCCTTCCTGGGAGGAAGCAGAGTTCAGATAGCTGGCCCCACAGCAGCTTTTGCCACCATTGTAGCTGGTATTGTTGCTACAAAGGGAATGGAGGGTCTTGCCCTGGCAACGATCTTTGCCGGTATCCTTCTGATACTTATGGGACTATTCAGACTTGGTTCACTTATTAAGTTTATTCCATATACTATTACAACCGGCTTTACAGCCGGTATAGCAGTTACAATTGCCATTGGACAGGTCAAGGATTTCCTTGGACTTACATATCCAGCTGGTACAGCAACTGTTGAAACTATGGATAAAGCTGCTGCTATCGTAAAAAATATATCAACCTTCAATCTTCAGGCACTTATTGTTGGACTTATCTGCCTGGCAATCCAGATTGTATGGCCCAAGATAAACCAGAAGATTCCTGGATCACTAATTGCAGTAATCGTTGGAATCCTGATGGTTAAGTTCCTTAATATGAATGTAAATACTATTGGAGACCTTTACGAGATAAAGGGTGCACTTCCTACATTAAAGGTTCCAGCATTTAGTCTTTCAACAGTGAGGTCAGTAGCAGGAGATGGCTTTACAATTGCTATCCTGGCAGCGATAGAATCTCTTTTGTCCTGCGTAGTAGCAGACAGTATGATCAATTCCCACCACAGATCAAACATGGAGCTTATAGCCCAGGGTGCTGGTAATATAGGATCAGCACTCTTTGGAGGAATCCCAGCTACTGGAGCTATTGCCAGAACTGCGGCAAACATTAAAAACGGCGGACGTACACCTGTAGCAGGAATGGTTCATTCCCTTTGCCTTGTACTGGTTCTTTTAGTCCTGATGCCTTATGCGGCACTTATCCCAATGCCAACAATTGCCGCAATCCTGTTTATGGTGGCTTACAATATGTGCCAGTGGAGAACCTTTGTACATCTTGTTAAGACAGCTCCAAAGAGCGACACTATTGTTCTTGTCATCACATTTGTGCTTACCATCGTATTTGACCTTGTTGTTGCTATTGAGATCGGAATGGTTCTTGCATGCCTCCTGTTCATGAAGAGAATGAGCGAGGAGTCAGGAATCCGCGGATGGAAGTACTATGATCCAGACGATGATCCAGATGGTCCAGAGCTTAAAGAGATACCCAAGCACGTAAGAGTATATGAGATCAGCGGACCAATGTTCTTTGGTGATGCGGACCTTATTGCAGATATCAGTATCAAGGATTTCACAAGAGCACTTGTTATACGTATGCGTGGTGTACCAGCAATTGATGCAACTGCCATGCACTCCTTTGAACAGCTCTATGAAAAGTGCAAAAACAACGGCGTACAGCTTGTATTCTCACATGTAAACGAGCAGCCACTTAGCACCATGGAAAAAGACGGATTTGTAGAACTTGTAGGAAGAGAAAACTTCCTTCCACATATTGATGAAGCTCTAAAGAGAGCAGCAGAGATTTAAACAATGCACCGGGGATGATTTCCCGGTGTTTTTTTATAAGAAAAAATAAAAAATGAAGGGAAATATCCTAAATGTGATGAAATTATATTAAAATATTATTGTGATATTGATGCTTTTGGGTAGCCACGTTTTTAAAGAGGTGACTGAATGGAAAAAACAAATAAAACCGGCTTCGACAGATATCTTTCTCCGTTGCACGTTTGGGCGCTTTCCTTCGGATGTGCAGTAGGATGGGGAGCTTTTGTAATGCCAGGAACAACGTTCCTGCCCTCAGCAGGGCCAGTAGGAACATGCTTTGGGCTTATCCTTGGAGCCTTTGTCATGTTCATCATTGGTATCAACTATCACTTTCTGATGAACAGATTTGATGACTACGGTGGAACCCTTACTTACACCGTCAAAACACTAGGCTACGATCATGGATTCATGAGTGCCTGGTATCTGATGCTTGTTTACATAGCTATCATTTGGGCCAATGCATCGGCACTTTCATTGATCAGCAAAAATCTCTTTGGCAGTACATTTCAGTTTGGCTTTTATTATAAGATACTTGGATATGATGTCTATTTTGGGGAAGTTTTGCTGTCCATAGCAGCTGTGCTTATCTGCGGATCGCTGTGTATCAACTCAAAGCGACTTGCTGTTTCGGTTCAGGCTGTCTTTGCCATTGTTTTGGTTCTTGGAATAGCAGTAGTGGTAACGGCAGCTGGAGCTGACAGGAGTGTTATGCACACAATTCCTGAGCCGATGTTTGCTCGTAATAATGGAACGCCTCTTCGTCAGTTCTTTTTCATAGTAGCTCTTTCTCCCTGGGCCTTCGTGGGCTTTGAATCAATTTCAAACTCCACAGCAGGCTTTAAGTTTTCTGCAAAGCATTCGCTTCTGATCATGACAGCAGCTATTTTTACCTCTGTCTTTTCCTATGTTGCGCTGTCTCAGCTGGCAGTTAAGGCATTTCCAGATGGTATCACAAGATGGGATGAGTATATGAGAAGGCTTGGAGAATTTGACGGCGTTAAGGGCCTTCCGACTTTTTACGGCGCATACAGCGCTTTGGGAAATGTGGGCGTACTCATTTTGGGAACAGCTGCACTGGCAGCTATTTTAACAGGCCTTATCGGTAACTTTATAGCCGCATCAAGGCTTCTTTACTCCATGGCTGATTATGGAATGCTACCAAAATGGTTTGGCGAGGTTAACTACGATTTCATTCCCAGAAATGCACTTTTATTCCTTATGGGGATATCAACTTTGATCCCTTTCCTTGGAAGGACTGCCATTGGGTGGATCATAGACGTCAACACCATTGGTGCTGCAATTGCGTACGCATACACTTCTGTGGATGCTTATCTTATTGCAAAAAAAGAGAAAAACACTGAGATCATGGCCACGGGAATAGCCGGGGCTGTATCATCTGTTCTTTTTATGGTCTATTTCATGCTTATCTATGCAGATGGTATGTCCACAGAGAGCTACCTTATCCTGGCTACCTGGAGCATCCTGGGATTTCTTTGTTTTAGGATAGTCTTTGAGAGAGATGGTAAAAAGCGCTTTGGCAAATCTACCATTGTGTGGATAGGTCTTTTGTTCCTTATATTCCTGACGTCCCTGTTGTGGGTTAAAAGAGCTACTGATGAGATGACTGCACAGGTGGTTTCTGAGATCAGCTCATATTATGAACAGCATGCCGGGGGCAGGAGCGTAAGCGAGATTGAGGAAACGGAAAACTATATAGCTGGCCTTCTTGCTCAGACTGACCTTAAGATCACCAAAAACATAATCGTTCAGATGAGCCTCAATATCGTATCTCTTGTGATCATGTTCAGTATTTACACTATCATGTCAAGGAGAGAGCATTCTGCAGAGATTGAGATTGCCAAAGCAAATGAAAGAAGCCGGGCTAAGACTGTCTTTTTATCCAACATGTCCCACGACATCAGAACTCCCATGAATGCCATAATAGGGTATATCGACCTTGCAGAGAATGAGGCATCGACCTATGAGGAACTTAAGGAATACCTTTCTAAGATCAAGGCTTCCAGTAAACACCTTCTTGCCCTTATAAATGACGTACTGGAGATGAGCCGAATTGAGAGTGGAAAGATGGAGCTTGAGCCAGTTCCGGTGAATCTAAAGAGCACAATGGATGATCTTAGGGATCTTTTTTCAACTCTTATGAGAGAAAAGAAGATCGAGTACATTGTGGATACAGAAGAAATCAGCAATGAGTACGTGTACTGCGATAAAAACAGGTTAAACAGGGTACTTCTAAATCTTGTGAGTAATGCCTACAAGTTCACTCCTGAAGGTGGCAAGGTCACAGCTTCGGTAAAAGAAAAAAAGCTAAAGATAAAGGGAAAGGCATTATATGAGATAAGCGTAAAGGACAATGGAGTTGGAATGTCCAAGGAATTTGTAAGCAAGGTCTTTGACGCTTTTGAAAGAGAAGACGATACGGCAGTAAGCGGCATACGTGGAACCGGCCTTGGAATGAGCATTGTTAAAA
>CAMVJI010000212.1 GCA_947167765.1 uncultured Butyrivibrio sp.
AAACGGCGAAGCAGAGAAGATCATTGTTGATACAGATCCCCAGGATCCGGGCGAATTCATTGATGAGTCAGTGGATGAGCAGCAGTATCTTGTTAAGTATGATGCATCAGGTAACGAAGTGTTAAGACTTGACCTTCTTAAGGATATCAAGGATCCGGATGACTACTTTAGCGTCTATGGCATGGCTTATGATGACAAACAGGGCCTTATTATCAGCTCCAACAAAGGTATTTCCAGGTTTGATGAAGAAAGTGTAAGCCTTAAGGCGATCACTGAGGCAGCATCTGACAGTGACCCAAATTCCTTCCAGGGGGCTGTTAGCATCTACAGAGGATTCCAGGGTAAGCTCTTTACATCCAAGTGGGGCGATGCTGGAATGGAGTTTATGAGCTTTGACGCAGAAACTGGAAAGTTCGGTGAAAAATCAGGACAGTTTAAAACTTACGAGGACTTTGCTTTCTTTGGCGGTAACGGATATGACATCTATTTGTCAAAACAGGATGGTTTTTATGGCTATGACTACGGCAAGGATGAACTTACAAAGATCCTCGACTACATGGATTCTGACCTGAGTATCAGTTACTCTCTTTCATCTGTTGTAGCTATAAGCGATAATGAGTTTATTGCAAATCTCCCGGATGAAGAGTACAACTATAATCTCGTCAGACTTACGAAAGTTCCTGCTGATCAGGTAAAGGATAGAACAGTCATAACCCTGGGCGGCTACTACATTGATTACAGGATCAGACAAAAGGTTTATAAATTCAACTCAGAAAACCAGGATTACAAGATAAAGCTTGTAGATTATTCATCCTTGAACAGTGCAGAAGATGAGAATGCCGGACCAAATCAGTTTAATCTTGATATCGTGTCTGGAAATGTTCCTGATATCATGTATTTTTCAACAGAGTCACCTGTTGACAGCTACATCAATAAAGGGCTGTTTTTGGATCTTGCACCATTTATCAAAAATGATCCTGAGTTATCAAATGTTGAATTTGTAGACAATGTATTTAAAGCCTTTATGACTGGAGATAAGGTATACCAGCTTGTTCCTTCTTATTACATAAACACATTCTCAACCAAGTCATCCTACCTTCAGGGGAAACAGGTATTGTCCTTGGATGATGCTATAGACATGATGGAAGCTAAGGGTATTAAGTATGCTGATTCCTTTGGGCTTACTTCAAGAGATAACATTTTAGATGCTGGTATCACAGCAGCAGGAAGCGGATTTATAGACTGGGAGAACAAGACCTGCCATTTTGACAGCGATGAGTTTATTAAGTTCATCGAGTTTGTGAAAAACTTCCCTGAAACACTGCCTGAAGATGCCTGGATGGATTATAAGGAAACCTGCTTTATTGAGGGAAGCTCTCTTTTCTCACCTACATATCTCAATGGCTTCAGATCTTATAGGAGATATGTTGATGGCACATTTGGAGAGCCTATTACTCTCGTAGGTTTTCCTAACAACATGGGAAGAAACTGTTCAGTTCTGGTTCCTTCTCAGAGGATATGTGTAAGTTCCAAGACAAAGTACTCAGACGTGTGCTGGCAGCTTGTAAGACAGTTCCTTATGGAGGATTATCAGGATGAGTTCGAATACGAATTCCCTATCAGAAAATCCAGTTTTGACAAGCTTGCTGACAAGTCCATGGAGCGCTCATTCTGGACTGACGATGATGGAACCAAGCACTATGAGGATGACACATACTGGATCGGTGATCAGATGATAACTGTACAGCCTCTTACAAAAGAGGATGTAGAGTATGTAAAGAACTTCATTGGTTCACTTGATGATACAAATGTCTACAATGCAAACCAGAATGTTTATAACATCATAAATGAAGAGGTTGCTGCTTTCTTTGGAGGACAAAAGACTGCCAAGGAAGTTGCTGATATAATCCAGAGCAGGGTAAGTATTTACGTCAATGAAAACAGTTAATTTACTTATGAGATTTTACTGATTTTTCATATGTTATCAGTCGATTAGACGTTGAATGCTTGTTTTGAGTAGCATATAATTTAATTATGCATACTCTTATTATGATAATTAAAATGTCAGCGGTCACTTTGCTGTATATCCTTTTGATAATAGCAATGTGGCGGCTGACCAGAGACAAAAAAATAACGAATCCATGGAAAGTACTTGTAGGGCTGGTGTTTGGACTTAGCTCTGTATTGTCGACGCACTATGGTATTTCTTACGAGGGCATGATCATCAATGTGAGAGATCTTGGCCCTCTTTCTGCTGGACTTTTCTTTTCGCCTGTATCAGGCATTATCGCTGGACTAATTGGTGGTATCGAAAGATATATTGCTGGAACATACTTTGGTGTTGGTTCATACACTAGAGTTGCATGCAGTGTTGCAACCTGCGTGGCAGGCTTTGTTGCCATGGGTATGAACAAAGGAGTCTTTAAAGGGAAAAAACCTTCTCCTGTATATGCGTTCTTTATGGGAGCCTTCATGGAAGTGTTCCACATGTATGTGGTATTTATAACCCACAGGGATGACCTTAGGATGGCGTTCATGGTGGTAAAGATCTGTTCCGTTCCCATGATCGTATTTACTGGCATTGGTCTTGCTGTGTCATCATATATCTTGCAGGTATTTTCAGGAGAATGGAGAAATCCTTTCTTAAAGAAGAAAGCAGAAGAGATTCCTGTTTCCACAAGGTTCCAAAGATGGCTCTTTGCGGTGACATTTCTTGTGCTGGTAAGCGGATTTTTCTTTTTCTACTATCTGCAAACCGGTTCAGAGTATCAGGACAGCATCCACACAATCGAAGAAAGCGCCAGGCATATCAAGCAGCGTATACTTGATGGCAACAGCAACATAGAGCCCGAGGGAGATGTTTCTTTTGACTACATGATCCTTGCAGATGGCTACATTAACAATGGAACCCATAAGGGTATGACGCTAGGAGTGGATGAAGCCAATTCCCTTAAAGCGCTTGCAGGAAAAACTGTAAAGCGTACCTATATTGGGAAAAAGTCACTTGTGAGAGTAGAAACAATCGACCTTGAGCACATTCTTGTGGTATCCATGACAAATGAACAGGTCTACTGGTACAGAGATGCCCAGGCCTACGAAACAGGCCTTTCAAGTATTCTTTTGTTTACAGTAACTTATGTTCTTATCGCTTATCTTGTTAATCTGATAGTTGTAAATAATATACAGGAGATAAATGGGTCCCTATCTAAGATCACAAATGGGAATCTTGAGGAGGTAGTAGATGTAAGGAGCTCCTCTGAATTTGCAGAGTTGTCTGACGACATCAATGAGACGGTAGTTGCTCTTAAGGGATATATCAGTGCTGCGGAAAAGAAAATGGAGCAGGAGCTTACACTTGCACGCATAATCCAGGATTCTTCCCTGCCAAAATCATTTAATTTCCCAGACAGGGATGAGATAGACATATACGCAACCATGAAACCTGCTAAAGAAGTTGGCGGTGATTTCTATGACTTCTTCCATGTGGATGTAAACAGGATGGCCTTTGTTATTGCTGATGTTTCAGGTAAGGGCATACCTGCAGCCCTTGTAATGATGAGAAGTAAGACGGCTATAAGAACTGTTGCACAGGAAGGCGGAACCCCTGCAGATATCATTGAAAAGACAAATGAAGCTCTTTGCGAAGGTAACGACGCTGAGATGTTTGTAACAGCATGGATCGGAATACTGGATCTCCCAACAGGTCTTTTGACCTGTGCCAATGCAGGACACGAGTATCCTGCTATCAAGAGGGCAGGTGGCGAGTACGAGCTGTTTAAGGATAAGCATTCTCTGGCGCTTGCTGCGATGGATGGATTAAAGGCTAGGCAGTACGACATAGAGCTTCAACCTGGAGATAAGGTGTTCGTTTATTCTGACGGAATACCGGAAGCCATCAATGAGAATGTAGAACAGTACGGTACTGACAGGATGATCGAAGCGCTGAACCTGGTGAAAGATGAGAGCATGAGGAATACGCTTCCTGCTATTACGGAAAGTGTAAATATATTTAAAGGGAAGGCAGATCAGTTTGATGATATGACGATGCTTGGATTTGAGTTCAGGCATTATAGTAAGATATAGGATTGCTTTATAACGAGCAATGTAAAAACTGCTTACTCAAACGATGCATACAAGATTT
>CAMVJI010000213.1 GCA_947167765.1 uncultured Butyrivibrio sp.
GCATAGGACCTTTAATATTGCTGTTCTTCCATTAGATTTCTCCATTCTTTGAATCAGCGCTTGCCGAGACGGCCTTGGTTTTTAAGTTCAATAAGATAATCAAAAACAACCCCCAATGGTAGTCCTGTAATATGAGCTACTCTTTCCGGGTCTGGATAATACTCATTTTCACAATCGTGAAGAATGCAGTCTATCACTTCCATTTTGACATCACATGTAGCTGTCATACACTTTCCTCCTCCTTTCCCAAATTGTTAAAATATTCAACAGTAGAGTATATCTATCATCTACTATTATAACTGATTTGTTCGCATTAATATAACCCTTTTGTGCGAAAATTTAGAAAAATTTTCTAAAAATCCGCCTGGGATAAGGCTTTTTCGTGTAGGCTAACCAGCGTATTTGCTTCAGAGAACACATCTCCGAGAATTGTCTTAAATTCGTTAAATTTTTCATCGGCCTGATCAGTTGTGTCAAAACTTTGCTGCAGAAGAGAAGCAGCTTTGCTGTTGGAGGATGACAGAGAACCGATGCTGTCCCTTATTTCAGAGGAAGAGGACATGATCGACTCTATTTCCTGATGGGCGCTGTTGTAGTTAGTAAGGACATCTGACACCTTGTTCTCAAGACCAAGAAGGTTGTAGCCTACCTTGTCCAGCATTTCACTCTGCTTAGAAACCAGGTCAGCTGCACTATCTGAGGCATTTATTATATCCTGAACGCTAACAGAAAAAGCAGCGATGATATCAGAGATCTTGGTGGCGGCAGTGGCATTCTTTTCGCCATATCCCCTTATGTCATTGGCCACAGCTACAAGGCCTGAGCCTTCAGCGCCTGCCTTGGAGGCTTCTATGCTGGCGTGAAGGGCAATGAGCTCAGCTTGCTTTGCCATGCCTCCAAAGGCGTCAACAAGCTTTTTGACACTATCGACCTTGATCATAAGGGCCTTGGCTTTCTGAGCTGCCAGATCGCTTTGCTGCGTCATATCTTTGTAGCTTGTTTTTACATCATTAACCATGCTAAGGCTGTCTTTAACAGCTCTCTGGATGTCTGCAGAAGAGGATTCAAGATCCTGGCTTGCCACAGTTATTGCTGATTCTTTTTCGCTTACAACCTGGATCCTTCGAGTCTGGACATTTATTACGTTGGTATTTGAGTCGATACTTCGGGATGCATCGGTAAGTACAAACTTCTGTGCTTCCATGAGCTTTGAAAGGTCAAAGAGGTTGTCTTTTGATTTGTCGATAAGAGCTGATATGTTTCCTGCTATGTCAGCCATATCACTGCCTGTCTTAAGAGTTTTTTCTGCTCCGGCGCTGACGTAGTAGTTATTCTCGTTTCTGAATTCATTAAGGCTTTTAATGGAAAAGATACATGCTACAAAGGACAGGGCTAGAATGACGACAGCTGGAAACCATGATATATCAAAACTTCCCTTTGTCACAATGTCTTTTACAAGGCTTATAACAAAAGAAATACTCATTACGATAATTTCATATCTGCAAATCTTAAGGTCCAGATAAACGATACTGCAAAGAAGAATAGGAAGGGCAAAGGAAAGACTGATCGGAGCATCAGACATTATTACGAAGATGGCAAAAAAGAAAGTAGCAGCTCCAACTATCTGAAGTGATCCCTTACTGCTTGTAGGATGTTTGAAGCCACCATTTATTGCCATAAGACCTAAAACAAGCGCGCTGATCACTATGATAAGCTTTGAAATTGTAAAGCCGTTAATTATTATATTTGCAATGGTGATGACCACTCCAAGGGCGATGGTGGTGATCACAATATAAAAACAATTTGTATTGGCCTTCTTTAACTGTTCAACATTCATAAGTTTACCCCAACCATAAATCATAGAATGGCGAAATTTCGTATATACTCATTTTATCATAGTTGTTGTATTTATTATATATTCATCTGTTTTTATACTTTTTTAAGAACATTAATATGTGATGTTATAGTAAAATTAATCTGATGTAAATAATTCAAACAATTTATTGAATTTACAATCAGTTTTCTTATGAAAAGGGGTAACCAGATGAAAAAATTAAGTCTAAGAGCCAAGATGCTACTGTGTATTCTTCCAGTTATGGCAATAGCTATGGCAGTCCTGACCTATGTTTCAGCTAATCAGATCTCCACAACGATGCAGGAGATGAATACTGAAACAATGAATGAGACTGTTATTGCCAATGCGAACATTGTTGATGGTAAGTTAAAGATCATCAAGACTTCCTGTGTTGACATTGCTCATATGATCTCCACATCCTATCGCTTTGTTACTATGGATAACTACAAGGGAACCATTAGCAAGATCATAGCCAACAATGATTCTGTGCTTGGTTCAGGAATCTGGTTTGAGCCTTATGTTTTTGATCAGAATGAAATGTATGTAGGTCCATACTGGTATAAAGATGGCGGTAATATCGTTGAAACATACGATTACAGCAATGCTGAGTATGACTACTTCAATCAGGAGTACTATCTGAACGCCAAGTCCCTTTCAGAGGGCCAGGCGATGATAACTGATCCTTACTATGACCCTACATCCGGAACAGTTATGGCCAGCTGCTCTGCACCAATCTATGACAATGGAACGTATATTGGCTGTGTGACAGTTGATATGTCCCTTGCTGATATTGATAATATGATATCAAGCATCACAGTTGGCAAAACAGGTACTGCTATGCTTCTTGATTCAAAGGGCACATACCTGTATTGCAGCGATCCTGAGAAGGTTGCGACTGGCGTACTTATCACAAATGATGATAATCCCAACCTTGCAGCTACGGGACAGGAGATCATGACAAGAGATTCAACTTCCCCTCAGATGGGTGCTTTCATGGAAAATGGCAATAACATCCTTCTGACATTTGTTACCATTCCTGATGTTAACTGGAAGCTTGTCATCAGAATGGATATAGCTGAACTTGAAGAACCAGTTCAGGCTGCCAGCATGAAGCTTGCAATTATCTGTATCCTCGCTCTTATTGCTGGTGCAGTGATCATTTATATCTTTGTAATGAGAATTTCAAAGAGTATCAATAATGTTAAGGCCTTTGCAGGATCTCTTGCAAGCGGAGACTTTACGGTAAGTAAGATAGCGTCTAGGAGCGGAGATGAGCTTGGTCAGATGAGCGATTCCCTGAACAATATGTTTGAGAGTAACAGAGATGTTATCAGCAAGATCTCAGATGAGTCAGTTCAGGTATCAGAGACATCCTCAGGCCTTGCGAGCATGGCAAATGAGCTTTCAGGACAGTTCTCGAGTATCCAGTCAAACATGTCCGGTGTAAACGACGCTATGATGTCATCTGGAGCTGCAACTGAAGAAGTTAATGCTTCTGTAGAAGAAGTTAATGCTTCTGTTCAGCAGCTTGCCAATGAGACTGAAAAGACAAGTACAGAAGCTGCAGATATCAAGGATAGAGCAAGAGAGATTGAAAAACAGTCCAAGCAGGCTTATGACAATGCTATCAATATAGCTGAGCAGAGAGAAGCAGATCTTGCAGAAGCAAGTGAAAAAGCTAAGGTAGTAGATCAGATCGGAACCCTTGCAGATACCATTGCTGAGATCGCAGATCAGATCAACCTTCTTTCACTTAACGCAAGTATTGAGGCTGCCAGAGCAGGAGATGCTGGTAAGGGCTTTGCAGTAGTTGCTTCTGAGATTAACAAACTTGCAAGCAGCACATCAGAGGCTGTAGAGCAGATCAGAGAAACAATCGATGGCGTACAGGAAGCATTTGGAACTCTTTCCAATTCTTCAGGAGAGCTTCTTGAGTTTATTAAAGAAACAGTTACACCTGATTATGATAACTTCGTAAATGTAGCTAAGCAGTATGGTGATGACGCTGATTCCTTTGGCGGATCCTCAGAGAACATTGCACAGATGGTTGAGAATATCAGATCTGCAATGGAAGAGGTATCCAAGGCCATCCAGAATATTGCTGAATCTACTCAGGATACAGCTGATCTGTCCAGCAAAGTAAATGATTCTGTAATGGCTGCTGCAGATGTTGTAAGTAACGTAAACGACATGTCCACCAAGCAGGAAGCAATAGCAGGAACTCTGGAAGAGATCGTAGGAAAGTTCAAGCT
>CAMVJI010000214.1 GCA_947167765.1 uncultured Butyrivibrio sp.
TAGAGGATACCAACTGTTCCCCAGCAATATGGAACTGAATATCTGTTACCTGGATCAAATACTTCTGAGTTCTTAAAATACTCATCGCCGATGTTCTTGGCATTGGGAATATTTGTAAAATTAAGAGGCTGTATCATATCTTTTTCGATAAGCTTTTGTATCATGTAATCAGATGGGCAGATAACATCGTAGGCAGAAGTGTCCTGTGCAAGCTTGGCAAACATGATCTCGTTGGTCTCGAACATGTCGTAGACTACATCGATGCCAGTCTCTTCCTCAAACTGTTCGATCACATCTTCATCGATGTATTCACCCCAGTTGTAAACGTAAAGTTTACCGTTGCCGCCCTGGCCAGATGAACTGCCGCAGGCAGATAAGCAACCGATCAGCATAGCTGATACAAGTGCTACAGATATTAGTTTCTTTTTCATAATCCTCTTATTTCTCCTTGGTTTTATTATTTGGTGATCTGTATATGATCATCAAAAGAGATAACACAACTACAAATATTATAGCAGAAAGAGCGTAGATTTCAGGTTGGATTCCTCTTTTTACTTCGTTATAGATAAGAGTTGATAAAGTCTCAAAACCAGAGCCCTTGGTAAAGTAGGTGATGATAAAGTCGTCAAGGGACATGGTAAAGGCCATAAGTGCTCCTGAAACTACTCCAGGCATGATGTCTGGCAGCATGGTCTTTCTAAATGCATAAAGAGGTGTTGCACCAAGATCCAGTGCAGCCTCGTAAACATAGAAGTTAAGGCTCTTTACTCTTGGCATCACACTTAGCATGACAAACGGAATATTGAAGGTGATGTGAGCCAAAAGGATAGTAGTAAAACCTGATCCTATATGAAGGAACCTAAAGAGCAGCATCAGCGAGATACCAGTAACGATATCCGCATTGATCATCGGTATATTAGTGATACCCATTATGACTGAGCGAAGCTTTGAATTAAGCCCGATCATAGCGATGCAGGTGATTGTACCAATGATAGTTGAAAAAATGGTTGCCAGGACTGCAATTGAAAGAGTATTTACAAGGGCACTGGCTACTGCCTGATCAGAAAAGAGTCTTGTGTACCACTTAAGCGTAAATCCTCCCCATTTGGCCCTTGACTTGCTTGAGTTAAATGAAAGGATGATAAGCGTAACTATAGGTGCGTACATGAAGATAAGGATAATGCCAAGGTATATCTTTTCAAATACTTTTCTCATCAGAATATACCTCCTTCCTTATCAGAAATGCTCTCGATTATCATGTTAAGAAGGATGAATATCATGAGAACTATAGACAGTCCGCTTCCAAGGTGCCAGTCATAAACTAAAGTAAACTGCTGCTCAATTATGTTACCAATAAGAAGGATCTTGGATCCACCCAGCATGGTTGAAATAGCGAAAGTTGTAAGAGCAGGAATGAACACCATTGTAATACCGCTGATGATACCAGGAACAGACAGCGGAAGAGTGATCCTAAGGAATGTCTGAACTGAATCTGCACCAAGGTCTCTTGCGGCATTTATCACATTATCATCAATCCTTGATAGGGAGTTGTATATAGGTAGGATCATAAATGGCAGGAAGTTATAGACCATACCTAGTACGATGGCACCTGATGTATTGATGATATTTATTGTTGGAAGATGCAAAAACTCAAGGACTGTGTTGATGACACCTTTTCCCTCCAGAAGAGTCATCCATGTAAGAGTCCTTAAAAGAAAGTTCATCCACATAGGCAGAATGAACAGCGTTACAAGATAGGTGTTTCTTGTAAGCTTCATGGATGCAAGTATCATTCCCAGAGGATATGCAAGTAGAAAACAGATTACCGTGCTAATGAAGGCCAAAGCAATAGAACGGCATAAGGCCTTAAAATAGCCAGACTCTGAAATCCTTGCGATATTATCAAAAGTAAAAGCGCCGCTTGCATCAGTAACACCATAATAGATCACCATAGCCAGAGGAACCACGATAAAGATCACAGCCCAGGCAAGATAAGGCGAAGCCATAAGGAATGCGCTTTTTGCGTTTTTAAATAGTTTCACTTATTGCCTCCTCATCCTCTGAAACGGGCACATTCATGATCTGAATATTAAATGGATCAACCTTGATGCCAACCTTGGTGCCGACTTCTGAAAGCCTGGTGGAGTGTACAAGCCATTCGTACCCACAGGCCTCAACATCCATTTCATAATGAACACCCTTAAAAGTAAGATCGGTAACAACACCGGAGATTGTACCTTCTGAAGGCGCTACAAGTTCCACATCCTCAGGTCTTATCACCACATCCACGGGCTTGTTTTCGCCAAAGCCCTTATCGACGCAGGCAAATTTTGTGCCAAGGATATCCACAAGCTCATCCCTGACCATCGTAGCTCTTATGATGTTACTGTCTCCAATAAAGTCAGCAACAAAGGCATTCTCAGGCTCGTTATAAATGGTTTCAGGAGAGCCTTCCTGCTGAATGTAGCCCTGGTTCATTACCACAATGTGGTCAGACATGGTAAGAGCCTCTTCCTGATCGTGGGTTACATAGATGAAGGTGATGCCAAGTTCTTCCTTGAGTCTTTTAAGTTCGTACTGCATATCCTGACGCATTTTAAGGTCAAGGGCACCCAGAGGCTCGTCAAGCAAAAGAACCTTGGGTTCATTGACAATAGCTCTTGCAATGGCGATACGCTGCTGCTGACCACCAGATAACGAATCAGGCATACGTTTTTCAAACCCTTCAAGGTTTACAAGTTTAAGCGCGTACCTTATCTTGTCCTTAATGTAGCTGTCTGGTTTGTTCTTTATTTTCAGGCCAAAGGCTATATTTTCTTCAATACTCATATGGGTAAAAAGAGCATACTTCTGGAAAACAGTATTGAGCTGCCTTTTATTTGGGGCAAGAGAAGTTATATCCTGTCCGTCAAAAACAACTCTGCCCTGATCCGGTTTTTCAAAACCGCCAATTATCCTAAGGGTTGTGGTCTTGCCACATCCAGAAGGACCAAGGAGAGTTACAAAAGAATTCTCATGTATATCAAGGTTTAGATCGTCTAAAATAAGCTGACCATCATAGGATTTAGAGATGTGCTCCAGTGTGATAAGACTTTTACCCATTATTTTTATTTTCTCCTATTATTAATAAAAAGATAGCAATCTACTTTATTTTATATGAGCCTACACCTGTGTCAATTACTTTTTTCAGATATATTTAAAGTTTGATTTAGTTGTGATAGAATGTGGTAAATAAGCGATTTTCAAAATGGCTCTTTAGGAGGATAAGAAGGTGGCTGCAAAAGATAAGTATGTGGCATATGTGTCCAGCTATACATCAGGGCTTGGCACTAAATACGGAATCAGAATCTATGATGTAGATCTTAAGAATGGAAGACTCACTGAGAAACAAAAGGTTGAGATCACCAATTCTTCTTATATCGGAATATCACACAGTGGAAAAACTCTTTACTCAATTACAGATGATGGAGTTGAGTCATATAAGATCCTTAAGGACGGAAGCCTTGAGTTCTTAAATGAAGCATCTATCAATGGCATGAGAGGCTGTTATTTAAATGAGACTCAGAACGACAAGTATCTTGTGACTGCAGGATATCATGACGGCAAAGTTACAATACTTAAGCTCAACGAGGACGGAAGCATCGGCGAGATAACAGACGAGAGATACCACAAGGGCCTTGGAACGGCTGCGGGGCGCAATCATGTTCCTCATGTACAGTGCATCAAGGTATCCAAGGACAACAAATACCTTCTTGCAGCGGATCTTGGAATGGACAGGATCAACATTTATGCTCTTGATATGGAAACAGGCAAGATCAAGGATGCTGACGTTATACACTGTGATCAGGAGTCTTCTCCAAGACATATGCAGTTTTCCAAGGAAGGTAAGTTCTTGTATGTATGTCTTGAGCAGAAGTGTGCTATAGATGTCTACGAGTATCATGAAGATGACAATGGCATGCCTGAGTTTAATAAGATTCAGGAGGTCAGCAACTCAGAGGAGTCTGATTC
>CAMVJI010000215.1 GCA_947167765.1 uncultured Butyrivibrio sp.
TGCTGATGGAAACCTTGAGCTTTCATATCTTTATGGCAAATATCCCAAGGGGCTTATGGAGCTTATATCAGAAACTCTAAGCAATCTTGAACTGTACTTCTCTGACTACAGACTAACCTTTGACGCTTTAAGTGACGAGGGAATAAGGCTTGCGGAGCATCTTTTTCCAAAGGCAAAAAAGGCACATGTCTACGAGGCGGAATTCTAGTTACCATCCACAATTTTGGCTCCCCTGCCCTGGCGCCCTTAGAGCTTTTCCACGCTTAAGGGCGCCAGGGCAGGGGAGCCAAAATTGTGAATGGTAACGAATTCAAGTCGTTATGACTGATTCTGATCTTCAACAATATGTGCTCCGGCATAGATTTCTCTAAGCTTTGGCTTATCTATTTTGCCGGTGGCATTCCTGATTACATTTGCAAAAATGATCTTTCTGGGCCTTTTGTATCTTGGAAGGTCAACGCAGAACTCATCGACTTCCTCTTCTGTAAGTGTCATTCCCTCTTTTACCTGGATTATGGCAGCTGCGATCTCTCCAAGACGCTGGTCGCGAAGGCCGATAACTGCGGCGTCATGGATCTTGTTGTTCTTCATAAGGAAGCTCTCTATCTGGACAGGATACAGGTTCTCGCCACCGGAGATGATGACATCTTTCTTACGGTCTACCAGGAAGATGAAGCCTTCCTCGTCCTGACGAGCCATGTCACCAGTAAAGAGCCAGCCGTCCTTTAATATCTCAGCTGTTGCCTCAGGGTTCTTGTAATATTCAACCATTACGCCAGGACCCTTTACGCAGAGCTCGCCGATCTCACCCTGCTTAACAACGTTTCCTTCTTCATCAACGATCTTGGTCTTCCAGCCGTAGCCAGGAATTCCGATGGCACCAACTTTTCTGACGTTCTCCATGCCAAGGTGTACGCAGCCGGGGCCTGTTGATTCTGAAAGGCCATAGTTGGTGTCGTACTTGTGATGAGGGAAGTATGTGAGCCAGTGACGCACCAGTGATGGCGGTATTGGCTGAGCACCGATGTGCATAAGTCTCCACTGTTTTAAGTGGAAGTCCGAAAGCTTTAGTTTACCACTGTCAAGTGCTGCCAGTATGTCCTGAGCCCAGGGCACGAGGAGCCATACAATGGTGCAACGTTCCTCTGAAACTGCTCTGAATATAGCTTCGGGAGAATTGCCCTTAAGCAGTACAGCGCGGCTTCCGGTGTAAAGAGATCCAAACCAGTGCATTTTAGCTCCGGTGTGATAAAGGGGAGGTATGCACAGGAAATTATCTGCATGAGTGGTCTCATGGTGTATGGCTTCCATCTGTGCTGACTGCATCAAAGCTGTGTGGATATGTAAAATGGCTTTAGGAAAGCCTGTTGTTCCTGATGAAAAATAAATTGCAGCATCATCCTTGTCCTCAATAAGGATCTTGGGAGCCTTTGATGAAGCGTTGGATGCATATCTGTAGTAGTCGTCTGCATAGGATGGGCACTGATCGCCTACGAATAAAAGAAGCATCTCTTTTTTCAGTTTCTGGGCGATGTCCTCAATTCTTCCGATAAACTCAGGCCCGTAAAATAAAACGTCTGAGTCTGACGCTTTGAGACAGTAATCAATTTCTTCTGAATCAAAACGGAAATTTAAGGGAACGGCCACAGCTCCGGCTTTTAACACACCAAAGTAGATGGGCAGCCACTCGAGGCAATTCATAAGTAAAATGGCGCACTTCTGACCTTTTTTTATACCCCTTTCAATAAGCATGTTGGCAACACGGTTTGCCTTTTCGTCAAAGACAGACCAGGTGATCTGTCTTCTGTAATAGTTGGAAGATGTTGGCTGAATGAGCTCATATTCCTTCCAGGTGACTCGCTGCTCCTCCTTTATCTCAGGATTGATCTCTACAAGCGCAACTTCATCCCCATATAGCTTGCTGTTTCTCTCAAGCAGATCCGTAATTGGCATTTTTGTAACTCCCTCCAAAATAAAACATTTTCGCTTTAAAGCACTAAAGTTTAGTATATAGTCTTTTAAAAGAAAAATCAAATCTGACTACTTATTCCCTGATGAGCTTCTCCAATGTCTCAAACAAAACTTCTGGTTCCACGGGCTTACTGAGGTGAGCATTGAGCCCGGCCTGCAGACTTTGCTGTACATCTTCGTCAAAGGCATTTGCAGTAAGAGCAATTATAGGGATAATTGCAGAATCACTTCTGTTTGCAGCACGGATGGCTCTTGTTGCGGTCAGTCCATCCATTTTTGGCATTCGCATGTCCATAAGGATTGCATCATAGTAGCCTTCAGGTTTGGAATTATAAAGCTCAAGAGCTTCTTTTCCGTTTGATGCATGATCTGTCTCTAAATTTCGCATGGACAAAACCTTCATCATGATGTGGGCATTTACTTCCACGTCTTCTGCAAGGAGTATATGCTTTCCGTTTAGGTCAGCTTTATGATCGCTATCGGTCAAAGCTACTTTCTTGTCCTTTAAAACACTCTTAAACTCACCTAAGAGATTCTCGGTGAAAAGAGGTTTTGCTATAAAGCTGTCAACACCCACTGCCTTTGCTTCTTCGTAGATGTCGTCCCAGTTATAGGCAGTAAGGATGATGACTGCTGTGTCATTGCCTATAAGCGAACGAATGCTCTTTGTGGTCTCAAGACCGTCCATATCAGGCATCTGCCAGTCAACGATTATCAGATTATAGGGTTCCTGCCTTGCTTCAGACAGCTTTACCATTTCCAGAGCCTTGCCACCGGAAAGAGCAGTCTCTGCCTCGATTCCAGCCTGTGAAAGTACGAGTTTTGCCTGGTCACAGGCAAGGGGATCGTCATCAATAACAAGGACCTTCATATCCTGAGGGTGGATTTCCATATCATCACCCTCTTTGGATATCTTTCTGCCAGAGTCCTTTAAAGTGACGTTTATGGTAAAGGTTGTCCCCACATTTTTTTCGCTCTCAACGTGGATCTCTCCATTCATCATATCCACAATTCTCTTGGTAATAGCCATTCCAAGGCCTGAGCTGCCATATTTATTGACAGAGCCGGATTCTTCCTGGCTGAAAGCATCAAAGATCTTAGGGAGATACTCCTTGCTCATGCCGATACCGGTATCCATGATCTTAAACTGGAGAACGGACCTGTCGTCAAACCCACCTGTCCTTTCAACGGTAAGCTCCACGTTTCCGCCTTCTGGAGTGAATTTTACGGCATTTCCCAGTACGTTGATCAGTATCTGTCTGAGCTTTATGTTGTCTCCTATGTAGTAATCATTTAACTTTCCTTTGATATGGCAGTTGTACTCAATTCCTTTTTCCTGGCACTGACCGCTGAAGATCACGTTGATCTGCTCAATCAGTTTGGAAAAGGCAAATTCTTCGTTTTTCAGTACCATCCGCCCTGATTCGATTCTGGACATATCCAGGATATCGTTGATAAGGCTTAATAGATGCTGGGCGCTGCTGCCGATTTTTTCAAGATAATCCTTTACTGTAGCAGGAACTTCAGGCTCATTAAGTGCCAGGGCATCAAGTCCAATGATCGCATTCATTGGAGTACGGATCTCATGGCTCATGCTTGATAAAAAGACTGTCTTGGCCCTGCTGGCCTCTTCTGCAGTTTTCAGCGCATCTGACAGAGCCTGGTTTTTAGCAAGTGAATCACGCATTTCTGCATCGATATCTGAGAACCCGACACCGATAGCGCGTGAAGCTCCGTTGGAATATTTCGATTCGCTGCCTGCGTCAGCAATTCTTAGCATTTCATAGCTCTCTTTTTCGTTTTTCTTTACAAGATAGCGAAAGGCAAGTATGCGACTTTCCTTAAGCGCGGCTTTGATATTTTCAGGCTTTATAAATTCTAAAAATTGTTCTCTGTAGTCTTCGGTGACATATTTTTCCCCATATTCAGTAAACTTATCAGAGAAGGAAAAAGAGTCATCTTTGGCCACATCTTTATCCAAAGGATCACTTCTAAAGCACGTTGCAGTGTTCTTGTCGAGATTGACA
>CAMVJI010000216.1 GCA_947167765.1 uncultured Butyrivibrio sp.
AGTTCCGCAGAAAGCTCATCTTCCGAGACCTCTCCTTCTCCAGAAAGGATCACCTACATGGACGGCTTTTACTTTGAACCGATTTCCAATGAAGTCTTTAAACGTATCTCAGGCATTTCCTATCCAGTAGACTGCCAGGTACCCTTAGACGACCTTAGATATGTAGTTTTACAGTATGTGGACTTTAATAACGAGCCCCAGTCCGGGGAGATGATTGTAAACAAGGCTATCGCTCAGGATGTTGTCGAGATCTTCTATGAACTGTACGAAAATGGCTATCAGATAGAGAGCATTAAACTTGTTGATGAATTTGGCGGAGACGACACAGCTTCCATGCTTGCCAACAACACCTCTTCCTTCAACTACCGCGTTGTAGAAGGTACTACGAGGCTGTCTAATCATGCTCTTGGTAGAGCCATAGACCTTAATCCTTTCTACAATCCTTACATCACTTATAACAAAGATGGTTCCACCAACATATCTCCGGTCGGTAGCGAAGCCTATGCTGACAGAACCATCTCTTTTCCCTATAAGATTGATGAAAACGACCTTGCCTACAAGTTATTCAAATCCCATGGATTTACATGGGGTGGCAACTGGAATTCCTGCAAGGATTACCAGCACTTCGAAAAAAAGTGATATAAGGCCGTTTTAGAGCATTTCAGACCTTAGTGGTCCATTTGGTGCAGTCGATAACATTTGTGGCCAGATCCTCATAAAAATCAGGCTCATGGCACACCATAATAACTGTTCCCTTGTATTCTTTCAGAGCTCTATGGAGCTCTGTTTTTGCGTCCACATCAAGGTGGTTGGTTGGCTCATCAAGAACCAGGATATTGGACTCCCTGTTCATGAGCTTACAGAGGCGCACCTTAGCCTGCTCGCCACCTGATAAGACCTTGCACTTACTCTCAATATGCTTGGTGGTAAGCCCGCACTTAGCAAGGGCTGATCTAACCTCATACTGAGAAAATCCAGGAAATTCGTTCCATATCTCCTCAAGGCAGGTTGTCTCTATATCAGGAGACATCTCCTGCTCAAAGTATCCGATCTCTACATGTTCTCCTCTCTCAACCTTACCTGACAAAGCCGGGATTATGCCAAGAATGCTCTTTAAAAGAGTGGTCTTACCAATTCCGTTAGCGCCTGTAAGAACAGTAAAGGTATTCCTCTCAATAGCAATATTAAGAGGACTTGATAAAGGCTCGTCATATCCGATGACAAGATCTTTTGTTTCAAATAGGAACTTGCCTGGAGTTCGCGCTGTCATAAAGTAAAACTCTGGCTTTGGCTTTTCCTGGATCTTTTCAATAATGTCCATGTTATCAAGTTTCTTTTGCCTTGCCATAGCCATGTTCCTGGTGGCAACTCTTGCCTTGTTCCTGGCAACAAAGTCCTTAAGATCTGCAATTTCCTGCTGCTGCCTGTTATAAGCGGCTTCTCTCTGGGCTTTTTTCGCCTCGTACACTTCCATAAACTTGTCGTAGTCGCCCACATAGCGATCAAGGCTGTGGGTCTGGCCATCCATGTGGTAAATAATGTTCACTACACTGTTGAGGAATGGGATATCGTGGGATATCAGGATAAAAGCATTCTCATAGTCCTGAAGATATCTGGTAAGCCACACGATGTGCTCCGCATCCAGATAGTTTGTAGGCTCATCAAGAAGCAGAATATCCGGTTTCTCCAAAAGAAGCTTGGCAAGTAATATCTTGGTTCTCTGACCACCTGAAAGTTCAGTTACATCACGGTCAAGGCCCAGCTCTAAAAATCCAAGAGCCCTTGAAACCTCTTCAATCTTGGAATCAATAAGATAAAAGTCGTGGTTTGTTAGAAGGTCCTGGATCGTACCAAGCTCCTCCATATACTCCTCAAGCTGCTTTTCATCTGCTTCTCCCATGGCATCACAGATTTCGTTCATCCTGCGTTCCATTTCAAAAAGGGAATCAAAAGCAGAAGCAAGGACGTCCCTTATTGTCATACCTTCCTTAAGTACAGCATGCTGATCAAGGTATCCTGCCTTAACATTTTTTGCCCATTCAATATTACCTGCATCAGGCATGAGCTTGCCTGTAATTATATTCATAAAGGTGGATTTGCCTTCTCCGTTGGCGCCTACCAGACCTATGTGTTCACCCTTTAATAATCTGAAAGATACATCATCAAATATTGCTCTGTCGCCAAAACCGTGAGTTAAATGCTCGACGTTTAAAATACTCATTACAAACTCCTTAAAAAAAGAGAATCCCAAGGATTATAGATCCGGGATTCTCTTAAAATGTGTCACTTTAGCTGGGCAATTAAACCATCTCAAGTACAACCATCATAGCTGCATCGCCTTTTCTCTGACCGATCTTAACGATTCTTGTGTAACCGCCCTTACGGTCTGCGTACTTTGGTCCGTACTCATCGAAAAGCTTTGCTACAAGATCAACTTCCTTTGTATTTCTCTTTCTTCCTGCCTTCTCAGTAGGAACCTCAGTTACAGGGTAAAGAGTCTTAAGAAGCTGACGTCTTGCGTGCATTCTTGAAGGAAGATCCTTCTTGATCTCTTTCTTAACAGTTGTATACTTTGTAACCTTCTTGCCGTCTACAACTTCTTTTACTCTCTTGCCATCCTTGTCCTTCTCAGGAACCTTAGCTTCAACAGTAACTGTCTCGAAGTTGTCCTTCTCCTTAGCTGCAAGAGTGATCATAGGCTCTACGATCTTCTTGATTTCCTTAGCTCTTGCCTCTGTGGTAATGATCTTACCATTGTAAAGAAGTGCTGTTACCTGGTTACGAAGAAGTGCTCTTCTAGGTTTTGTTGCTTTTCCAAGCTTTCTGTACATTGCCATTTTAAATTACTTCCTTTCTCATTTGCAGGTTTCCCCTGCAGTCTACATAAGGAAATGCTCATCGGTCTTACTCTCCAAATGCGGTTAATGTTGCTATGAGAATCCACCGAAGTACACATCGGTTTTACCTTCAGTGGAAATCATTTAAATATTGATTATTCGCCGTCCTGTCTAAGTGAAAGTCCAAGCTCATCAAGCTTAGCAAGAACCTCCTCAAGTGACTTACGTCCAAGATTACGAACCTTCATCATATCGTCTGGAGTCTTGTTAGCAAGCTCCTGAACTGTATTGATACCAGCTCTCTTGAGGCAGTTGAATGAACGAACTGAAAGTTCAAGCTCATCAATAGACATCTCAAGAACCTTGCCCTTCTCGTCATCTTCCTTCTCAACCATAACCTCAGCGGTCTTGGCATTCTCAGAAAGGTCGATAAAGAGTGAAAGGTGCTCAGAAAGAACCTTAGCTGCAAGGCTTACAGCCTCATCAGGGCCAAGTGTTCCATCTGTGTGAACGTCAAGTGTAAGCTTATCAAAGTCTGTAACCTGACCTACACGAGTATTCTCTACAGTTACGTTTACTCTCTCTACAGGAGTGTAGATAGAGTCAATAGCGATTACGCCGATTGGAAGATCTCCTGACTTGTTCTTGTCAGAGCTTACATATCCTCTTCCCTTTGTGATGGTAAGCTCCATGTAAAGCTTAGCATCCTTTCCAGAAAGAGTAGCTATAACCTGGTCAGGATTCATGATCTCAATATCCTGATCAACCTGGATATCTGAAGCCTTAACAACGCCTTCACCGTTGAACTCGATGTAAGCAGTCTTAGGCTCGTTAGTATCAGATGAATTCTTAATTGAAAGGTTTTTGATGTTCATGATGATCTCAGTAACATCTTCCTTAACTCCAGGAATAGATGAGAACTCATGAAGTACACCTTCGATCTTCACCTGACTTACAGCTGCTCCAGGTAATGAAGAGAGCATAATCCTACGAAGGGAATTACCCAGTGTAATACCGTAACCTCTCTCAAGAGGCTCAACTACGAATTTACCATACTTATTATCATCTGAGATTTCAGCAACTTCAATATTTGGTCTTTCAAAATCAAACACTGATATACCCTCCTTATGTGGTTAATAGTTAACAAAAGTTTAT
>CAMVJI010000217.1 GCA_947167765.1 uncultured Butyrivibrio sp.
AGGGAAACAACATCGCCATATTTAAGGAGTCTGTCAAGATGCTTGTAAACATCGTATGGCTCAACGTTTTCATAAACACTACCGTTGATATTAAGCTCATAGCCCCAGTCCATAGAGACAATAGGGTATTTTTCGTCGCAGACAAGGCAGACGTTTATGAGCAGTGATACAAAGATGGCTATTATTAATGAACTTATGTAGGGAAGTAACTTACGTTTATTGATCATCGTTACCTCCTTCTCCGAGCACCTTATTAAGAAGGTCGTCGTAGAGCCTTCCAAGAGACTCTTTGTGGTGCTGGTTTTTCATGGTATACATTCGCTTGTCTGCAAGAAGGTATACGTTCTGTGCGCTGTGGTTACCGCCAAGTTCTTTGTCATTGCTGCTGGCATATCCCCAGGAGGCAGAAAAGCGCAGTTTGCTTTCCTGACTGTTTCTGTAGGCAAGCTGATCAATGAGACAGTTTAAGTCCCTTACGATCCTTTCTTCAGCCACAAAAGGAAGGACAACAATAAATTCATCGCCGCCCATTCTTCCAAGGAGAGATGCGTCTGTAAAGCAATCTGTCAGTATTTCAGAAAAGCCACTAAGGAGCCTGTCGCCCTGGTCATGGCCGAAGTTATCGTTGGTGTATTTAAGGTAATCAAGGTCAAGGCTTATGATCGTAAAGTCTCCTGTAAGGTCTACAAGGTACTGCTCGCAGCGGGCTCTGTTAGAGAGGTTTGTCAGGGTGTCAGTATAGGCAAGACCTTCAAGCTCAGCCTTAACAGTGGATTCACTTATGTATTCAATGCAGTGGTAGAAGTAATCAAGAAGGAGACTCATGATGAACACTAGGGCGCCAAGAGTCGTGAAGTTTATCTGAGCATGGACTTCGCCCTGATCAGAGAATTTCATAATGTTAAACTTCACAATGTCGATAAGAGCACACAATGTAAAAATAATAAGTCCAGCAATGAGAATGATGGTCGAAGAGGTTTTTCCTCGAAGATCATTTTTGGAGTGGGATTCTTCTATGGCAATTTTAATAAGGGAGAAGATCACAAAAATTCCTTCAGCCAAAGAAAAGATATGGAACATAGATACAAAATTACAAATGTGCATTCGGTTAGACACATGAAGAAGTGAGGTGATCATAACAAAGCCTACACTTAACTGGAACAGCAGTATTCCAAGCTTTAAAAATGGAGCCTGACCTGCTGTCAGAACAAATCCCAGTATTGCTGCAGGTATGGAGAAAAGCGCAAAGTACTCAATAAATGTATAGAAGGCAGGGTTGTCAGAGATATACCAGAAGACGTCGTTGTAGCAAAGAATGTATACGCCTATCATTATTGAGGTAACTGCACTAAAGAAGATACTATAATCATGGTTCTTGGAAAAAGCAAGAAATGGCGCCAGTATAAGAAGCATGAAGCCAAGGTGGCACAGATATATGCCAACTACAAGAGGGAAACGATTTGACTGGATCATATCGTTTTTTATGTCATTGTAATTTCCAAAATACAGTGGATACAGGCCTGAAAATGCACGGTCCTCATGGGCAGTTATCTCCACAGTGACTTTTTTGCCCTGATAATCAGGAGGAAGAGGTACGAAGTTCTCCATTTTAGGAAGCATATGCTCAAGAGCAAGGTATTCATCACCAAAGGTGTATACCAGCTCCCCGTCAACAGATACCTTCACGTCTGAGAGAACAGTACGAAAGTATAATGTGGGCTGCAATAATTCAATATCAGGAAGGGTGTTGGAAAGTGTCAGAGTATCGCCATTATTGACGATACCAACATTTGATTCATCTACACTGTCAAGCTCCCAGGTATTATTGCCACGACTAATAGTCCAGCCGGAATCCAGCTGGATCAGATCAAAACGTTGTGGGGCGTAAAATTTTTTTGAGCCAAGTAGCAACAAGCCAAATGACAAAATGCTTATTGCAATTACTGCTAAGAAAGCTCTGCGGATTGTGGCTGCAGTAGTGTTCACTGAAGTTAATCCTCCTGCTTTGTTAGAAATGTCCGTGGCTACCTCCGTGAGAATGTCCTGAACTTGAGGTGTGGATGGTGCTTCCACCTCCGAAACCGCCTCTGGATCCGTTTGAACCATTGTCCTTTGGAATCTCGGTTTTAGACAGGGTCTTTCTTACAAAACGGTCCTGAGAAGTTGTAAGCCTAAGGCGTCCTGTGTAATTAGTAGCACTGGATGCCATCTTAACTGTCTTAAGGTCTGACTTCATCTTAAGAATTGGTATCAGAGCAAGGGCAAGGCCTAAAGCGATGCTTCCTGCAAGGTATGCCAGAATATCTGAAGTTGTCTTGGGAGGCTTTACGCCCACATCAACGGGAGTTCCCTTTGAGTAGGCATCAAGGAGTCTATCACACACGTCAACGTAGGTGTTAAAGGCATCTGCGTAGTCTCCGTCGCTAAGATCCCCACGCATTTCGTTAAACAGATAATCCTGACCGTAGTCAGTAAGGGCATATTCTGCGCTTCCTGAGGTTGAGATGGCCCATTCCCTGTCTTCCATGCTGAGCATAAAGAGAATGCCGCTCTCGCCAAATTCTGAGCAAAAGCCGTTGTAATCGAAATAGTCATCAGCATAGGCCTCAATAGGACCGCTGTGGGAGTTCACAGTAAGTACAGCTATGTTGCTGCTCCATTTTAAGCTGGTTTCATCCAGCCTTTTTAGAAGCGCTGACTCCTCGCTGTCTGTTAAAAGATCAGCGTTATCAACAAGTCTTGGCTTTTGTCTGGTAGCAGGAACTTCATAGCTGTCCCATAATATTTCGGCAGCATATGTTTTAAAGGTAAGGGTAAAAGAAAAAATCCCTATCAAAAGGAAGGTCTTACATAATACCCTTTTTATCTTAGTCATAGTATTCATGTTGTTTTCCATCACTAAAAAAATTATAAAAACAGCATCGCTGCGCCAAATAAGACGACAGATAAAGCGGCAGCGATGGGGAAGTAATACTTGGCTGCCTGCTTCATTGAAAATGGAAGATTGCCTACAAACTTACCAGTCTGTCCATTCATGGCAAAGAGGTAGTTGTTGCCATTCCAGGTGGTGTTGAGGACATAGACCGGATAAAGAGCATATTTGGTGCTTTCCTTGGAAGGATTTATCCTTTCGGTGACATTGCGAAGGGAATTGTAACCGGTAATAGTGCTCCTGAAATTGTTTCTGGCACTGACTGCCATACGCTCCTCGGCGCGGGCCTTGTCTTCATCAGCTGTAACGTTATATTTGTTTGCTAAAAATCCTGCAAGATAGCCCATGTTAAAGGGGATCATTTCAGACCGGTCAAAAGGCTCGATAGATTCCATGAGATCATCTGGCATTTCTTTGGAACCATCAACAGGTACATTCTCAAAGTCCTGGACACCTGATCTTTCGATGTCAAAAAAGCTTGTCTCAGTATAGTGGTATCTTGAATCGCTCCAGGTCCTTACCTTGGTGCCCTCAAAGGTGCCAAAGTAGTTTTCCGTAGCATTGTACAGCCAGAAGGGAACGTATACTCCCTTGATCTCATCTATGTGGTTCTGCTCGAAAAAGACCTTTGGAAGGAGCTTTTTGGATTTGACATAACCTGAATAAGCCTGCATGGCATCCTCTTTTGTCTTTTTAAAAGGAATGATGTAGTCAGGCTTAAAAGCTCCGGTAAATTTCTCTGCAGCCACAACGTTGTTGCTGCAGAATGGACACTTCATTGAACCAAGGGATTCTGTGGCCAGGATCTCTCCGCCGCAGGAGCCGCAGCTATAAATATACATTGGAGTAGCATCATCGCTTCCTCCATTGGTCTCATAGGTATCTGCGCTTTCTCCAGTGGAATTAGAGTTGTGATTAGCAACATAGTCCTTTACGTCAAATTCAGAGTCGCAAAATGGGCACTTGAGCTTCTGGGTGCCCGGATTAAATTCCATTGCCCCGCCACAGGCGGGGCATTCATATTCGTGTAGGGCCATATTATCCTCTAAAGAGT
>CAMVJI010000218.1 GCA_947167765.1 uncultured Butyrivibrio sp.
GCTTTTTCAATCTCATCGAAAAGAACTACCGCATAAGGTTTACGTCTTACAGCCTCTGTGAGCTGTCCGCCTTCCTCGTATCCAACATATCCGGGAGGTGCTCCTATGAGCCTTGACACGCTGAACTTTTCCATGTACTCACTCATGTCAATCCTGACCATGTTGTTCTCATCATCAAACAAAGCCTGAGCAAGGCTCTTTGCAAGTTCTGTCTTACCTACACCAGTTGGACCAAGGAACAGGAATGAACCGATAGGCTTACTTGGGTCCTTGATACCGGCCTTGGATCTCATGATGGCTTCTGAAACCTTGGTAACTGCATCGTCCTGACCGATGACTCTTTGGTGGAGCTCATCAGCAAGATGCAGAGTCTTATTTCTTTCGCTCTCAGTTAGCTTATTTACAGGAATGCCTGTCCATCTGCTGATGATGCCGGCAATTTCCTCATCTGAAACTCTTTCATGGACCAGGGTAGTATCTTTTTCACCAGTTCTTACCTGCTCTTCTGCCTCTTCAAGCTGTTTCTTAAGAGCAGGGAGCTTGCCATACTGAAGCTCTCCAGCCTTCTCATAATCGCCATTTCTCTGGGCAATTGCGATCTCAGAGTTGATGGTATCTATCTGTTCACGCATGGCAGCAAGCTTATCAACTGCCTGCTTTTCATTGGTCCACTGTGCCTTCATGGAGTCAAACTGCTCCTGGAGCTCAGCAAGCTCTTTTTGCAGATTAGAAAGGCGCTCCTTGCTAAGAGAATCGTCCTCCTTCTTAAGAGCTGTCTCCTCAATCTGCATCTGCATGATCTTGCGGTTCATCTCATCAAGCTCAGCCGGCATTGAATCCATCTCTGTCTTAATGAGAGCGCAGGCTTCATCCACCAGGTCGATGGCCTTATCAGGAAGGAACCTGTCTGAAATATATCTGTTTGAAAGAACTGCGGCGCTCACAAGGGCTGAATCCATGATCTTAACACCGTGGAATACCTCATACCTCTCCTTGAGGCCACGAAGGATACTGATGGTGTCCTCAACTGTAGGTTCCTCAACCATTACAGGCTGGAAACGTCTCTCAAGAGCTGCGTCCTTTTCAATGTACTGTCTGTACTCGTTAAGTGTAGTTGCACCGATGCAGTGAAGCTCGCCCCTTGCAAGCATGGGCTTTAGCATATTGCCGGCATCCATAGCGCCGTCAGTCTTACCTGCTCCCACAATAAGGTGAAGTTCATCTATGAAAAGAATGATCTCGCCATCAGACTCTTTTACGTCCTCCAAAACAGCCTTTAATCTTTCCTCAAATTCGCCTCTGTACTTGGCTCCGGCAACCAGAGCTCCCATATCAAGGGAAAAGATCTTTTTATCCTTGAGGGCAGATGGTACATCGCCGCTGGCTATTCTCTGGGCAAGAGCCTCCACAACAGCGGTCTTACCAACACCAGGTTCACCGATAAGAACCGGGTTATTCTTGGTCTTACGGGAAAGGATCCTTATTACGTTCCTGATCTCTGTATCTCTTCCTATTACAGGGTCAAGTTTCTGCCTCTTGGCCTTTTCAACCAACTCAGTTCCGTACTTATTGAGGGTATCGTAGGTGGCCTCAGGGTTATCTGTTGTCACATTCCTGTTGCCCCGTACCTCAGATAGAACCTGAAGGAATCTGTTCCTGTCGATACCAAACTCCTGAAGGATGTTCTTAACCTCTTTATTTGGCTTTTTGATAACTGCCATAAAAAGGTGCTCAACAGAAACGTAGGAATCTCCAAGGGCCTTGGCCTCGTCCTCAGCAGACAACAGCGCTTTATTGAGATCTGCTCCGATATAGGGCTGCCCGCCTGAAACCTTGGTACGCTTACTGATGCCTTCTTCAATCCTTCCAACAAAAGACCTGGTATCAACTCCCATTCGCTCCACAAGTTTGGCAATAAGACTGTCATCTATTGTCATGAGAGCGTACAAAAGGTGTTCCTGTTCGATCTCCTGATTGCCATATTCCACTGCGATCTTCTCACAGCTCTGAACGGCTTCGATAGATTTTTGTGTAAACTTCTGTATATTCATAACTCCTCCTCTCCCGCAGAAAGGTAAGTTCCACCGCCTGCGACAAGGGTATTTTTGCTGTTCTAGTTTATGTATAACACAAATTAGCACTCTCGTCAATAGAGTGCTAATAACTTTTTTAATCTGAAATAATCTTTATAACTATACAGTTTTACGCATTTTTTATTTGATACAACCTGTCCCCAATTTTATAATATTAGGGTGAGGTGAAATATGAAAAGCCAAAAGAAACTTATCGCCTTTATGGGCGGAATGATAGACGAAGAAAAAAACAGTAATTTCATCCGCGAAATGGAAAGAGAATGCCGTGAAAACGGCTATATTATGCTCGCTTTCGGTTTTTCTGAGATGACCCTGTGGAATCAGGATAAAAACAACTGCGAGATGAAACTCATCGAAATAGTATCACACCTTGACCTTACAGCTATCGTCATGCAGTTGGAATTTATCAAAAGCGAGTACCTGATCGAGGCCATCAAAGCCCTTGGCAAGAAAAAGAATATTCCCATCATCGCCATGGAAAAAGAGACCAAAGGATGCATAAATATTTCCATGAGATACAATAAGGGCTTCTCAGACATTGTAAGGCATGTGATAGATGTACATGGATGCCGCAAGGTCAACATGATCGCAGGTTTTAGAGGCGACTTCTTTTCAGAATCCCGTATAAAAGCCTACAAGCAGGTCCTTGAGGAAAAGGGGATCCCTTTTGATGAAAACAGACTTGGCTATGGCGAATTCTGGGACAGGCCCGCAAGGGACGTTACAAGGCGTTTCCTTGAATCAGGAGATATCCCTGAGGCCATCATCTGCGCCAATGACAACATGGCTATTGCAGTGTGTGATGAGATTATAAAGCACGGCTACAAAGTCCCTGAAGATATAATTGTGACTGGTTTTGACGGGATAAAAAAATGTCTTTTCAAAGAGCCTTCCATTACCACCGTTGAGCCAGATTACCACGACGAGGCAAAACAGCTCATCCAGCTCATCAAAAACAACGAAGGCAGATCAGACTGCGATATCCGTACTGAGATAGGCTTTGTCTTAAAGCTCCGTGATTCCTGTGGATGTCGCATCTCCACTGACACGCTTTCTGCCGAGGATGTGACAAACCTTTTTGACAGTTACGAGGACGTCAACTGGGCAGTTACCAACATCAACGCACTCTTTTCCCAGACCGCTCACCTTGAGTCCATGAAAGAACTCTCTGAAGTTATCAAAAAGAGTCTATGGCTCTGGGAGCGAGATTTCCAATTCGTCTGCGTATACTCTGAGCTTCTTCGTCCAGAAATTCCGGAAATCGGAAAAGAGGAATACACAACATTTTTCAGTTTCAGAGATGAAGTAGGTTCAGAAATAGGAAAATCCTTTGACGCCAATGAATTTCTTCCTGGCTTTGACAAGATCATAGAAAACAATAGGATCAGCCTGATGATCGTCAAGCTCCTTCACTCAGGTAACCACATATTTGGTTACATTGTAGAGGGGTCAGAACACACCACCAACAGGGATATAAGACGATTTGAAGAACTGGGAATGACTCTTTCATCTGCCATTAATAACGTAGTGGCAAACAGGACCCTTGCAAGAATGCACAGGGAAATGGAGAAGCTGTCAGTACTTGATTACCTTACAGGAATCCTTAACAGAAGAGGCTTTGTCAATGAACTTAACCGTCTTATTGATATGCCTTTTAACAGAGACAGATATCTCACTGTCTTTTCCATAGACATGGACGGACTTAAATATATCAATGACTTCTATGGCCACGCTCAGGGCGACTTTGCACTGTGCTGTGTCGCAGGAGCGCTCCAGCATATTGTAAACAGAAACGGTATATGCGCCAGATACGGCGGAGATGAATATGCCTGTGCCCTTATAACCGATCAGCCTGTAGATTTATCTCC
>CAMVJI010000219.1 GCA_947167765.1 uncultured Butyrivibrio sp.
ACCGCTACAGTTTCAAATGTCATTAACGGCAATAACCACAAGGTTTCGCAGGAAACCATCAATAAGGTTAACAAGATCATAAAGGAAACCAATTATAAACCAAATGCCATGGCCAGATCCCTTGCTAAGAAAGAGAGCAGGATAATAGGCCTTGTGGTACCTTATATGGGCAAGGATGAAGATTTTTTCACCAATCCTTACAATGCTCACATCATTGCTGCCATAGAACGCTGCGTAAGAAATGCTGACTATTACCTGATGATAAGGTGCGTTCATGATCCCAAGGAGATAACATCCATCCTTTCTTCATGGAATGTAGATGGAGCTTTTTTTCTGGGTATTTTCCCGGATGAGGTAAAAGAGATAAAAAAGCTGGTGGATGCACCAGTGGTATTTATTGATACCTATGCAAAAGGTGAAAACATAGTTAACGTGGGCATCGAAGACTACAGAGGGGGATACCTTTCAGCCAGGTACCTCATTGGTAAAGGTCACAAAAAGCTGGCTCTAGTTACACCAACCTTTGGAGAAGAGGGGGTTATCACTGAGAGGTTTAAAGGCTTTTCGACTGCCTGCAAGGAGAGCGGTGTTGAGTTTGGCGAGAGCAGTACATTTTATACCGATACAACTTACATCAATGCCGTGGAAGTGGGACAGAACATAGGCTTTTCAAGTGGCAGATATACGGCGGTTGCCTGTATGTCAGATATAGTAGCATTTGGTGTTATCGAAGGCTTGTCACAATGTGGCATAAGAGTACCTTACGATGTCTCAGTGATCGGCTTTGACAATCTGCCCAACTGCGAATACATGACACCTAAGCTTACTTCTGTTGCTCAGAACTTTGACCTCAAGGCTGACAAGGCCTGGGAATATCTTCTTCGTATGATCAGGGGAGAGAAGGAGCTTGTGGCGGATGAAAGACTGCCAATACGAGTAGCAGAGCGGTTTTCCGTGCGGAATCTACTGGAACAGTAAAAAACGTTAACCTATTGTTAACCTGATTTTTTATACAAAACATAGAAACAGCTTTCTGGGGATTGACCTTGGGAAGCTGTTAGTTTATATTCATGGTAAAGCGATTAACCAAAAATGAATTCCAGTGCATTGGGGAATAGCAAACAAATTTTAAGAAAGCAAAAAACAGGAGGATTTCAAAATGAAAATGAAAAAGTTAAGCGCAATACTTTTGTCGGGAGTATTAACCGCTTCTGCACTTGTTGGATGCGGTGACAGCGCACAGGGCGGCGCAGCAGCTACTACAAATGATGCGGGATCAGCAGCTGGGGCTGATGCAGCAGCTGCAGCACCAGTAGAGACTCAGGACGTAACTTTAAAGATCTGGGTTCCTGAAGAGGCAGTTGATGACACTGACGCAGCAGTAAAGGCGTTTGATGATCTTCATGATGAGTTCAACATCACTTACGAGATCGCAGTTGTAGGTATCGATGAGGCTCCACAGCAGCTCACAACAGATCCTGATACAGCAGCTGATATCTTTTACACACCTTCAGGCGGAGTTGCAGACCTTGTTAACAAGGGGCTTCTTCTTCCTATCACCAAGGACTTTGAGACGATCGCATCAGACCTTCCAGAGAGCGCACTTACAGCCGTTACAGTAGATGGCCTTACATATGCAGCTCCTTTCTCACCTAATACATACTTCATGTACTACAACAAGGATCTTCTCACAGCAGATGATGTTAAGAGCCTTGAGACAATCCTTTCCAAGGATACAGGTGCCAAGTACAACTTCAGTACCAACATAACAAACTCATGGTACATTGAGAGCTTCTTCTTAGGAGCAGGATGCACACTCTTTGGTCCCGATGGAAAAGATCCTTCAGAGTGCTCATGGAACGACGCTACAGGACTTGCAGCAGCAGAGTACATTGTTGATCTTGTTAATAACCCTAAGTACCTTGAGAACAAGGACGGCGTTGGCGGAGCAGAGTTCAAGGAAGGCAACCTTGCAGCAATCACAGACGGTGCATGGAGCGCTCCTTCATACAAAGAGTCACTTGGCGACAAGCTTGGCGCAGTAGCACTTCCTACAGCTAACATTGGTGGCAAGGATGTTCAGCTTTCAAACTTCGTTGACTTTAAGACCATCACAGTTAAGTCAACAACAGCTTATCCTCTTGCAGCTCAGCAGCTTGCAGTTTACCTTGCAAATCCTGAGAACAGCCTTATAAGATTCCAGAATCAGGGTGATGTTCCTGTTCTTAATTCTCTCGCTTCATCAGATGAGATTGCTAATGACGAAGTAGCTGCAGCACTTAATGCGCAGGCTTCAAAGGCTACAAACCAGCCTTCAATCTCCAAGATGGGTGACTACTGGACACCTGCACAGGCATTTGGTGAGGGCGTTGTTTCAGGCGAGATCACAAAAGCTAACCTTCAGGAAAAGCTTGATGCACTTGTAGACAGCATCACAGGAACACTTACAGAGTAATAGATAAGTGGTTTCGTATCGGGGCTGCATCTGCGGCCCCGATATTATAATTTAGGGAGCCTTATTATGGACAGAGAGTATAAGCGCAGAAATTTCATCACTACTTTTACAAAGGGCAATATCTTCTCAAAGCTGAGTTACGTTTTTTGCGGACTTGCCAACATCAGATACGGTCAGGTAGTAAAGGGACTTTTGTTTCTACTTCTTGAAGCATGTTATTTTGTCTTTTTATTTACTAAAGGGATAGGTCTTTTACATGACCTTACGACCCTGGGGGAACACGAACAGGGTATGGCCTTCAACGAGGCTATTGGCATCTATGAGATGCAGCAGGGTGACAACTCAATGATCATCCTCCTTACAGGAGTAGTTGCCATCGTTGTCACGATCTGCTTTTTAGCTATATGGCTTTTTTCCATCGCTTCAGGTGAAAATGCCAGATTCAATCACGACAACGGACATCACGTCAATAATTTTATTGAAGACGTTAAGTCATTAACCAACGAGAACATTCACTTCCTGCTTCTTGCTATACCTGTAGTAGGACTTTTGATATTTACTTTTACGCCACTTATCTACATGATCCTCATGGCGTTTACCAACTATGACAATGAGCATCAGCCTCCGGGACATCTCTTTGACTGGGTGCAGCTTGATAACTTTAAAACACTTCTTTTATCAAGTGACAAGCTCTCCCAGACCTTCTGGCCTGTTCTTGGATGGACTTTTATCTGGGGAATCTTTGCAACCTTTAGCTGCTACTTTGGCGGAATGATCCTTGCCATGATCATCAACTCAAAGGGCATCAGGATAAAGAAATTCTGGAGAACGATCTTTGTTGTGACCATGGGAATTCCTTCATTTATTTCCCTCAAAGTTGTGGGAACAATGCTGGGGGAGAAGGGTATTTTTAACGTACTTATCCAGAAATGGGGTTGGACCGCATCTGCAGTACCTTTCCTTACACAGGCTTCCTTTGCAAGGGTTTCTGTTATCCTGGTCAACTTCTGGATTGGAGTTCCGGTCACTATGCTCATGGTCAGCGGTATCCTTATGAACATCCCTGGGGAACTCTATGAGAGCGCGAGGATTGACGGTGCAAACCCCTTCGTGATATTCAGGAAGATCACATTCCCATACATGTGGTTTGTGACAACGCCATATATTATTGCGAACCTGATCGGTAACTTTAATAACTTTAGTGCCATCTATTTCCTGACAGGAGGCGGTCCAATGACTCTTGATTACTACAAGGGCGCTGGTAAGACAGATCTTCTTGTCACATGGCTGTATAAGCTTACAGCTGACACCAACGACTACAACCTGGCTGCCACAATCGGCATTTTGATCTTTATCATTTCAGCGACATTTACGCTTATTACTTTCCAGAGATCTGGATCAATGAAAAATGAGGAGGGATTCCAATAATGAGAAACAAAACTGTTATAGGACTTAATCTGGAACACTTCCTTAAGGCACTAATAGC
>CAMVJI010000220.1 GCA_947167765.1 uncultured Butyrivibrio sp.
CTATCTTATCAAGGCCCTCAAGTTCCTTGATATTTCTTTGATCAACATACCCGCTTTCAACATTTCCAGTTGGAACATCCTGTTCATCTATAAGAGCCTCTTCTCGAAGTTCCTGTCCAAAATCCTTCTCTCTAAATTCAGCCGAAGGCTCTTTTGCTTTCTCCTTATATGGAATTCTGATGCCGCTTAGCTTGTCATCGGTTTCATCAAGAAGAATGGCCCTTACATTGCTCTTTTCTTCCGTTGCTGCAAGCATGCTGTTAGAAGCCTCCTGAGCTTCCTTGGCAGTTGCCTCTGCATCCCGAACAACCTGCTTGGCTTCGTCGGCCTTTTTCGTAACCTCACTGACAACACTTGTAAGATTCTTATGTTTGTCATTGAGCATGTCATACATGAACATTACTTCATCGTGATTTTTGTGGATATCATTGATGACAGTATCAGAGTATTCGCCAATAGCAGACATTTTCTCATTAGAAATGCGCTCCATTGCACGCTCTGTCTTGTCTAAAGAATTTTCGACACTGTCCCCGACCATGTCTTCGATGGTTTCCTTCTGATCCTCGACCTCACGCCTAACAAGCTCACGGATTTCCCTCTCCATGAGCATCTTGTCTTCTTCATCCATGTCCTTGCCGGCAGGAAGAAGGTAACCTAATATTATTGCCGCAAAGCCGGCAACAATAAGAACAATCTCTGTAATACTTATCATTTCTCCGCCCAAATACCCCACAAAAAACTAAACGCGGTTATGCACACACGTCAATACATTATAATATAGATAGCTTAAATCTTCAAATCAAAGCCGGAAGAAATACGAAAATCAATGGGTTTGCCATTTCGATCATGCATACTCTCAGCCATTTTTTCCATTTGCTCTTTTGTGAGTGTTCTTTCTTCTGGAGAATTTTTCTTTTCACCCTGTCTTCTGTTTCTTCCGCCATCCCCCATGTATTCATTTGAGCCTTTATCTTCGGCATTGGAGTTAAGCCGACCCTGGTCTATATCGTTTTTTGCATTAACTGAATGCTGGTTGTTCTGAACCTCTTCATTAAACTGGGTCTGGAAGTTATGCTGATCAGCCAGTGGTCTTGCTTCTTCTGAAGCCTTTATAGTGGTCACATCTGTTGAAGTGGCCATTACCCCAAAATCTATATGGTGAATTGACATAGCTCCTCCTTCCTTAGCCACATACTATATCATATGGGCGCTAAACGTACATCTCCTTCCTTTACTACAAACCTGCTATACTGGACAGGCTTTTTAACTATCATTGATAATTCCCCGATATTAACTGTTGTTCCAGGATATGCTGTCCCCTCAACTATTACATCAGCTTCCTTGGACTCAGCCAGTTTCTCCATAAGCTCCGAGTACTCTTCCTGATCTTTTTCAATCTGAGCTGTAAGGATCTTATTGGCTTCCATCAGCTTTTTTACATTGGCTATCTGCTCAGGTGTAAACTTAGCGCCAGCCTTAAGCATCTTACTAAAGCCTTCAAGTGTAGGCTTCATGCTTTCAATATTTTTATTGGCAGTGGTTATGCTCTTTTGTAGGTCCTTAAGCCTTATCTTAAGCTGAGGATCAGCGCCAACTTCAATTATGGTATTGGCACCCATTTCAGATCCAAGGACTTTTGCAGTGATCCTGTCAGCTGCAGTAACCTTTCCACCTGCAATAAAGCCTCTTTTACCTGTGACATTTATTTCAGTACCCGATGATACGGTTGAGTGAAGGATGCACTCGCTTGAAATACTTCCGCGTGAAGAAACAGTAGCATTTTCTATAAACTTGGTCACAATATTGCCACCAGCCTTGATATTTCCACCAGCCTTGGCACCACATTCCAAAATGATGTCTGCTCCGGCATCCAGTGTAGCTCCTTCAACAATGCCCTTAACAATAATATTTCCGCCGGCCCTTACCGAGAAATTGCTGGCAACAACCCCTTTTACCTCAACACTTCCTTCATACTCAATGTTTCCGGTTGATACATCAACATTTTCAAGAGTAAGTACATCTGAGACAGTTATCTTTCCTTCTTTTACAGTAACATGCCCTGCTTTTTCAGCAAACAGCTGTAATTTATCTTCAGATAAAACAGTGTTTTTTCCGGCCTTGATATAAGTAGTCTTTACTGCGTGGGGCTTTATTGTTTCACCATAAACATTAATCCCAGCTTCGCCGGGTTCTTCTTTTACCAATGTAGCAAGAAGCTGCTTTTCCTGTACATTGTTAATAAGATTAAGGTGGAAGTAATCGACACTACCATCCTCACGCAGAGTTGGCTTAGCCCTTAGGTTAGCATTAAAATGAAGCTCAATTTTGGCGTCGTGACCTTCTTTGACCTCTTTACCCTGAGCAACAACTATTTCTTTGCAATACTCTCTATGTTCAAAGAAATTCTTAATTGCATCATTCTGAATGCCATAGGTTATCTTCCTATATGCAAGAGAATCAAGAACTTCTTTTTCAGTCATCAGTTCAGCACCCTCGCTGGGAGGATAAAAAAATGCCGTGACAGTCATACGATCCTTGGAAACAGTATATTTGCAGCCTTCACGCTCAGGAAGAATCTGAGCATCGGTGAAAATAGTAACGCTTCCTTCTTCAGCCTTTGTCACAGCATCGTTAATAATAACAACATCATATTGAATTTTCCTATCTTCAAGATAGTCTCTGACATCATTGACATTCAGAGCATCTCCGCCATCAGTTGGCGGAAAAACTCTTATTCCAGTGCCCTTTGGAGTAATAACCAGTTGAAAATATCCGTTCATAATAGACCTCAGCAAGTTAGTATTTTGTTATCTTGAGTTAGTAAGAATTCCGAGGTAGTTACCAAGTTTTTCCCTCATTTTTTGAAGAGCTCTTGTGTGCAGCTGGGATACTCTTGATTCCGACACTTCAAGAACCTCACTTATTTCCTTTAATGTCAGTTCTTCATAATAGTAGAGAAGAATAACTTTCTTTTCTTTATCAGTCAAAAGCTCTAAAGACTGAGCCAGCATTTTCTTTAATTCTTCTTTTTCAACAGCCTCTTCAGGCTTTACAAAAGAAGAACTTCTGTTATTGGAATCCTCAGGTATATCAGCGCCCTGATCCATAAACTCGTTCAGGGATACAACTCCAGTAACCTTCATCTGGTTTTGCCAGTTCTGGTACTCATCCTCACTGATCTCCATTTTGGCAGCAATCTCAGCATCAGTTGCTACATGTCCACCGTCTTTTTCAATTTCCCTGATGGCGGCTTCAATTTTTTTCTGTCTCTGTCTTATGGTCCTAGGAATCCAGTCCATCTTCCTGATCTGGTCAAGAATCGCGCCTCTTATACGAAGGCTTGCATATGTCTCAAACTTAACATCCTTCATAAGGTCAAACTTATCAATAGCATCAATAAGTCCGAATATGCCATAACCAACAAGGTCGTCATATTCAACATTAAAGCCCAGGTACATGGAAAGCCTTCCGGCCACCAGCTTTACTAAAGGTGCGTATTCTAAAATCAGCTGCTCACGGATATCAGCTGATTTACTCTTGTTATATTCGGTCCATAATTTACTACGTCCTGCTTCGTCCATTTATTATCTTCCCCAGATAATATTTAGAATTCAGGTGGAAGCTCCTGATCAACATTTTCCACTTCCTCTCCACCTTCCGCTTCCATTGCGGCTCTTGCCTCTTCCTCAAGGCGTTCTGCTTCTTCTCTTTCTGCTACAGCCTTTTCATAGTTGATCTCCATAAATCTTGTGATCATCTTCTCTATTATAAGCCCAATTACAAGAAAAATAACTACAGAAGCAAAAACAATAATAAACCAATCACCAGCTGGATAGTGCTTAAAGTAAGTAAATATCGCAATAATAGCGGTACAACTAAGCACTATCAGCGGAGTGATCAGCTTCGTATTGATTTTTTTAAGTTCATCAATATCGG